>JAOZHV010000029.1 GCA_026014725.1 Candidatus Bathyarchaeota archaeon
GACGCTGTCTTTATTGTATAACGGCAAAACTAACAATTACGGCTTATTCCGAGTGGTTCACGGTGACTACAATAACGCTAACGGTTCACCCACAGCGTTCACAGACGCAACTTATCACCCAGCTTACTGGCGAGAAGACATCCCCACAACCATCACCTTCAGATTTTTAGATGTTTAAGTGTTGAAAAATGTCTGCGCACATAACTGAAAACGGCGAAATAGTTGTTGCCACTCTGACTGAAACAGGAGAAAGCGCCAACGAAGCAGTAACTGAAGTCGGCGAGTTAATCCTCAATGCTGCTTCAGAAACAGTTTCTGGACAGAAAACTAGGCTATTCCTGATTTTAGGCGATTTAGCCATTCAACTCACAGGCAACTAACTGCAGTGAATAGCTTTTTTAATATTCCATTTATGTAAACGCAATTTAATTTATCTATATTAAAATCGCTTATTTTTAAAATTAAACTTCATTTTGACCTTTTTAACGCCAAAATAGTTTAAATTTAGGCGTTCTACTTTTTTCAGGTAAGAGGCTGACTCTATTTGGCGAATGTTTCATTAAACGATGTGCGTGACACAATCAATGTAAGCGCAACCGATATTCCAGACGATAAACTGCAAAAGATGGTTAATCGTGCAGCAACCACCCTGGCGCTTGAACTAAACAAACCAATTGACCCCAGCGATTGCTTGGATGCTGAGAAGGAATTCATAATCTTGCTTGCCGCTGTTTACGCCATTTGCTATTTGACGGGCGGTTCAGCGGTTGGTTTAAGTTTTAGTGTCGGAGACCAAGATGTCACGGTTATAGATAAAGCGCCTCCTCTATCTGTGCTTCAGCAGGAGCTTGAACGCATCTTAAACGGCTTAAAACAGCCGATTGTCAGGAGCGTCTAAGCGATGACTGCCCCTAAAGCGTATTATCAGTTTGTGATGGACTATGCACCCTATCTGTATGTTATTCCAGAAGTGGGGCCTGATTTGAGTTGGGGGAAAGCTGCTTTTGCCGCTGGGTTTGCAGTGGATTTTCTCTACGAAGCTTACTTCGATGCTCAGTTCGACGACCGAAGTGGTGAAATTGAGGCGAAAATTGTGGAGCTTGCAGATTGGATAATAACGCAACAAATCACAGACGAACAAAAGCAAGCGTACGGCGGCTTCAAAAGCACAGAAACGAGTGCAATCTGCTACAGCGTGGACATCGGACGCACAGTGCCAGCCCTCTTGAAAGCCTACGAGCTAACCTCCAAGGTGAATTACCTCAACAGCGCCAAACTTGCCGCAAGCACTTTCTTGATCAACATGCAACAACAACCAGCCGCGTTAGGCATTCACGACCGCTATTATGGGGGGTTCGCAAGAGCAGTAGACACCGCTGGCACTTGGCAAGGGCAGATGGATGTTGAATCACTCTATTGCCTAATCGCCCTTCGGATGCTTTGTGAATCTGACCCAACCAACAAAGGCATCTATCAAACCATGACTCAAGACGCTGTTAATTTTTACCGCGTCGGAATTGAAGATTTAGCCTTGTATTTTGACCCGTTACCCCGTGGGGATGGACGGTGGCACCGTGTTGGGCTTAGCGATGATACGGTCTATGATGATTCAATTGCGTATGCCCTGCTTGGACTTTACGATTTTGAGGGCTACAGCAGTACAGTGCGAACTACCTACAACGCCATAAATTCAATTGAAGCTTCACCCCAATATCCAGCGTACAATTCTGCGATTTGCTGGGCAGGATACATCAACACCAAAACCAAAACGCCAACATGCGTCTATTACGATACAGTTGCCGCTGGAATCCTAACTAAAATCCGCAGAAATCACGACAAACTATCTTACGATTTTAGTGGGAAAATCATCACCAAGAACCCAGACCGTTTCATGTTTTGGGGAGTCAACCATGCAACCTACGAGCCCGTGGAGAACCAGCAAGCAATGGCAACCGTTTGTTGGCTGGGGCAATTTCTTTTGAACTATGAGGCTCCACTTACCCGATTTACCCAGATACTAAACAGTAAAGGAGAAAACCTCACACTATACCCAATAACACAAGCAGGCGAGAGGGTATCATACGGCGAAGGCGTAGCGCTGAAAGCCATTGTAGTGCCTACAAAAACGGAAGAATTCCTTATTGAACCGGGCTTTCTGGTTAACGATTACATCTCTTTACATGTTTTTACTCCCCTTCGCCGATACGACAAGATAACACGTAACGGCACAGAATACGAAGTGACCAGCATTCAAGACTTCACTTTTAAAGACGAAGTCATTTTCTGCAAAGCAACCTGCAGGAGACTACACCAATGAACGAAATTGAAGACCCAGCCATTACAATAGCCAGATTACTGAAAACAAAAATGCGCGTAACCAAAGACGATGGCGTTCTAGCGGCAATAAATGTGTCGGGAGAATGGCAAAACAATGACGCACTCAAAGACAATGACGGACAAGTCACTGTTGGCTTAGCTGAATCTATCGACCAAAAAATCGAATTGAGTGGCAAAATCCGACGTAGATTGTCGGCTATTAGAGTCAACGTTTGGACGACCGACAAAATAAACGAAAACGAAAGCGGCAAAGCCTTACGCTACAAAATCATAGAAGAAATAAACCGAGTTATCCGACGGAATTGCAACAAACCAAATGAGACAGTTTACGATTTTGTCGGAGCTGGTCCAAGCGTGGACGGACAAAAGGCATTTAGCGGCGACAGTGAAGCAGCACCTAATGCTGGTTGGGCAGAATTATCCGACATTAATTACCAGAAACTCTGGTACAGTGACGAACAACGTTGCCAAATAAGTTGTGGGGAGAGCGGTGGTTTTGCGGTTTTATTATTTGGTTTTAAAGTTGAAAGCCGAGCGGGCACCGTTAAGCAAATAGTGTTAGGTTTTGAGGGTTATGGAACAGCTCCAAGTGGTAACGGTGTAACTGTTAAGGTTTGGAATCACACCACAAGCGCTTGGCAAAATGTGGCAAGCAATGAGGCTGGCGAAGCTGATGAAGTGTTAACATTAACCCTGCAAACAAGCCTGCCCGACTTTATCGACCACGAAGGATACGTGTGGTTTCTCGCCAGAACAGTTAACCCAAGCGATGGCATCACACCTGCCGCGCTGTACTGCGACCACGCATCTTGCACGGTTACTGTTAATGGAATCTCTTATTGTGACATCTCAGGCTACCGTAACCTTGACCGTGTCGATGTTAAACCCTTCATCTACAGAACGGAATTCATCATAAAATCATGGTTCCTCGAGAACATTGGAGTGTAAAAAATTTGACTGAAACATATAGTTCCCATGAAAGCAAAATCTACTATGTTGAAGAATCAACTTATGGACAAACACCACAAACCCCCTCTATGCTTAGTGTTCCAGCAGAGAGCATAGAACCCGCCGTGAACCCAAACAACATTAAAGTTCGCGGAGTCGGCTCAGTTGACCTGCAAGCCATCAAAAAAGGTCTACGTGCACCAAACTTAAAAATTGCATTCCCACTGCCCAGTGATGCGCCCATAAACTTTCTACAGTACGCTAAAGTAGAGCTAGCCAAATCGCTAAGCATCCAAGTACTCTACTACAAAGGCGCCTTCGAATC
The DNA here is from genome assembly GCA_026014725.1 of Candidatus Bathyarchaeota archaeon. Lineage (NCBI taxonomy): Archaea > Thermoproteati > Candidatus Bathyarchaeota > Candidatus Bathyarchaeota archaeon. The sequence goes on from JAOZHV010000029.1 coordinate 3,611, forward strand.
TGCAACCGACATAATTTCGCTACTTTATAGCGGCTGCAAGTTTGAGCGGGCAACGGTTGAATGCAGTATTGAAGATGTGATAAGAGCAAACGTAGACATCCTAAGCCAAAACCTTACAACTGGAACCACCAAACTGTCAAACGCCACCTATGCTGACCACGCTGGAGCGGTGCCCTTCTATGAAAGTTACATCAAAAAAGACACAACCACCCTTGAACGCGTCACCGATTGGAAATTCACAATTGAAAACAACCTAAAACAAATCCCAGTGATTCGCAACCCCAACGGCAACATCCTCAAGTACCTGCCAAATCGCCATCGCGACTTAACAGGTGAAGTGGTTTTTGAGTTTGAAAGCAAAGAAGAATTCGACGACGTAATCAACGATAGAGACTTCACGTTAGAATTCGGCTTAGGCGGAGCAAACAAGGCTGTTTTTAGCAACTGCAAATGGGAAAACACCTCAGCACCAACACACATCGAAGAACTCGTCAGTCTCAAGGCAACGTTTGTAGCAAAAACCTTCACGCTAAGCTAAGGAGAAAACAAGATGAGTGAAGCACAAAGGTATGCCAGACTGGTGCAACTGCGCCAAAAATGGCTCAGAACATGGGATAAAGTAAGTGAGCGTGTACTCGATCTGCCCGAATGGATGCAGACCATACTCTTAGACGACATAAACACTACAGTTTCAAACCGTATCGCTGTAATGGAGTTGATACACAATGCGCAAACAAACAGTTAACATCGGCAACGAATACGGCGTAGAATACGCTGGCAAGTACGTTTTCCAAGAAATCACTTGGGCAAAACGCAGCCGCATAATCCAAAAACACACCAAATATCACCCTATCTCAGGGCAAGTGCAAACAAGCGACTTCATAGCCATACAAGCTGAAACCATCTGGGCTGCACTAAAAGAACAGCCGCAGGGAAACCCATTAACTCTTGAGAAGTTGCTGGGCGAAGAAAACGGCATACCAATCCCACTCGGCGAATTGCTGTCCCAAGTGGTTAACGGTTTGTGCGCGTTGACACGGGAGGAAACTGCTTTTTTATCCGAGCCATCAGACGCCAAAAACCCCACCCAGCCATCACCGACTTCCGATTATGCAAAGAATTCGGCTGGACGCCAACCGAACTCGCCAAACAACCCGCCAGAGTCATCCAGCAGTACACAGTTATCCTCAACGAGATAGACCAACAAACCGAGGAAGAAAGAAAAAAGGCAGAAAAAGAGGCAAAAAAACATGAGCGTAACCATTAACGTGAACGTTTCAGGTGTAGAGGAATTCACAAACGCCATCGAGCGGTTTGATTCGTCAATGAGAAGCCGCGTGCAAGAGCAATTAGCAGGTTGGGGTGAAAACGTGAAGGCTGATGCTGAGCGGTTGGTGCCTGTTCGGACAGGTTATTTGCAAAGCACAATTTATGCTAAAAGTCAACAGTGGCAAATAGAAGTGGGCGCACAAGCTTCTTACGCTGCCGCTTTGGAATTTGGCACAAAGAACGCTCAGGCTAAGCCTTTCTTGCAACCTGCAGTTGAGACGTATTTGCCAAGCCTTGAGCGCATATTGCTTGATGCAGTTGAATCAGCTAAATTGGAGGCACAACTTTGAGTTTTCGGGAAATAGCAATTACAGTTAGAGCTGTTAATCGTGCAAGCGCTGAATTTAGCAGGATACAGACCGATGCTGAAAGCTTAGCAGTGAAAGTGAAGAGTTTAGGTTCTGCAATCGCAGGCATTGGTGCGACTGGGACAGCCATAGGGTACATCGCTAACCAATTCGGTTTGCTGGATGATTCGCAAACAAAAGTTTTCACAAGCGGCATGACGGTAGTTTCAGTAATGGGTATGTTCATGCGGACAAGCGCTGGAGTCGCAGTTGCTCAGAAAGTTTATGCTGCTGCAACAGCATTTGCCACATTGGTTCAAAACAGCCTAAACATCAGCTTCGCAACGTTCCTAGCCCTAACGGGCGTCGGAATTGCAGTGATTATTGCTGCCGCAACCGCCATGTACAGCTTCGCCAACAGCATGAATTCGGCAACCGCAAGCGTCCAAAGCTTCAATGCTTCCGCGGCTGAAACCCCCATTCGTAGTAGAAGCATAATGCGCTCAGGCGAAGACGAGTTGTACCGTCGTGGAGTAGAGTAGCTTGAGTGTTGATGCGCCTTCAGTAGCCATAGTTTTTGGCTCTGTTACTCCGCCGCAAGGCGACGTTATCTCGCTGAGAATACATTTTGGCTGCACAAGAGAAGTCAGTAGTTATGAGGTTGTGTTGCAGAATTGGAATGGCAAGTACAGTCCAAACGGCGCTTACCCGATAATCGTGGGCTCGGACGGCAGCTTAAGTGTCGGCAGGGGCGCGAACTGCCCGCTTCTTTTAACTTGCAGGGTAGAGAGCGTCAAGTATCAATCGTCACCTGCTGAGAGTTATGTCACGGTCACTGGACGTTGCTGGGGAGAACGATTGTTTCGCCGTGTAATCACTAAGATGTATGAGAACCAGAAAGGCGAAGACATAATCAAGGATTTGCTGGATTACTATGTTGGTTTAAGCCATGTACGTGGTGCGGTTGAATTGGTTGAAACTACTGATACCACGTACACGCGGCTAGAATATCGTGACACGCCAGTTATAGACATTATACGTGAAATCGCTAACAGCTCCGATAAAGAAGGAGTTATAGGCTTTGATTTCCGTGTCGCACCTGATGGTAAGTTTGAGTTCTTTCCCAAAAACAGCAAAACATCCCAAGTTAGTCTAACGGAGCGAATCGAAAGCAGTGAATACACCAAAGATGTTACCAGAGTTCGAAACAAAATATCCGTCTACGGCATTGCCGACAAGAGCACACCAGCGGATAAGGACCTGTGGACAGAAAGTCTATCCCATGATGATGGAGAATGGATAGCAACTTCTGGCACAATCAGTTTGGACAACACCTTTAAGGTCAAAGGCTCAAACAGCATAAAAACGACAGCTACAAACCTCTATTATGCGGCATGCCAACTAACGCTTGACAGCGGCAAAGAAGTAGACACTGAACTGTATCCCGCAATGAGTTTGTGGCTTAGCCGTGAAGCCAGCTTCAATGGCAACGTAACATTGACGCTTTTTGACACGGGCAACAATGCTGCAGAACGTGACATCTCTGTCGGCACGGATAAATGGTTTCAAACCCAAATCGGAGTGGGCTCTGCAAACGCTGATTTGTGGCAGGTGCAAACGGGTTTTAATTGGGGGCAGGTCAAGAGGATAAATGTTGCTTGCTGGTTTGACAACGTGAGTTCAGGTAGTTTTTGGGTTGACGGCTTGTTTTTTGGCGGTCGCCGTTACAGTAGCATGCAAGAAGACACGGCAAGTCAAAACAGTATTGGGCTACGTGAACTAGTTGAGGTTAGCGAGGAGTTGTGCAGTGATTTGGAATGCGAATCGCACGCAAAAGCGCTGCTGGCTAACCTTAAAGACCCAGCGGAATCCCTGACAGTACAAAGCAGTGTCTTTGATTATGGCTCTTCGCCAATTTTAGCAGGAGATAAAATCCACGTTGATTCGCCTAACGAGGGCATAAACAGCGATTTTAGAGTATTAAGCGCAGAATACAGTGTTGACGCTAAAACCCAGACGCTTCTAACAACGTTGGAGCTTGGACGGGAGAAGCCCTTGCTGGCGGACTATGTCTATGCCCTTCGCAGTCGAACTGACCATTTAAGCAGATACAAAACAGCCCAACGCTAAAGGTGCAAAGCGATGAGTAAGCGCGTGGTTGTTGAGGTGCGCAGGGATTTGCATAAGGAACTTCGCAAGTTGGCAGTGATGAATGATTTGAAGGTTTACGTTGTAACAAACGCTATTCTTGAGGATTACTTGTCGAATGAGGAGTTGGTTAAGAATTTGCTAAAGCGTTTAAAAGTTTAGTTTTGCCTGTTTTTATGGAGTTGTGGTTAGTCAATTTTTTATAGATGAATAAAGTATTTGAGTGGAAGAATAAGAGGAACACGTTGATTGACTCTCATTGTTGATGACGCTGGAAGCGGAGATTTGCTGTTTGGCGTTGTAGTCGGTGCCTATCATGAAGAAACTGGCGAGTTCAAGTATGACTTGATTGATGTTCGATTCTATCAGGATATCTTTCGTGAGAAGGAGTACCTGCAGGAGTCTTCGCGTGTTGTTTCTAAGCTTGTATCGCATTTTAATCTTCAGCCTGATGAGGAAATTCACATTTGTCAAGGCTGTATTTTTGATGTTGCTGCTGCGGAGTTGCAGAAGATTTACGGCGAGGACCGTGTGAAGCGCATAAGAGTGGTTGGTGAGGCTCAACGACTTGTGGAAATTGCGTATCTGGATGAAATCCGCAATTTAGGTTATGAGCCAATGGCTGAGCGTGAAGAGAAAAGAGGCAAAAGCTTCTTTCATATGATGCGTTGGCTAAAAGCTAACCCAGAAATGCTTAGATACGCAAAAACTGGGTGGCCTAACCTGAAAAACTATCAGTTGTTTAAGAAGTTTCATCAGGAGCCCGTTTACCGTGCTGTCTGCAGTAAATGTGGAGCTGAATGTGAGGTTCCGTTTCAACCCCATGCAGATAAGCCTGTTTATTGTGACAAGTGTTGGTCTAACCATAAGCCTCGAAAAAGAAGGAAAAAAGCCTCTCGCTAAGAATAACCCTTTAATATGATGCAGATTATTGTGCAGAGCATGAATGTAATATTTGATTTCAACTCAAGCTGGTACATACTCTTGCTTGCTTTCTTGGCGGCGTGGGCAGTTTTGCTGGTTGCCCGGCGTAAATGGCAAGCGAAGCAGGAGGTTAAGGAGCAAATGTTCTTGGCGCTGGGCGGCATGTTTTCTTTGGCGCTTATGGAGTTTTTTGCTGTTTCCACTGGCTTGTGGAATTACACGCCTGGTAATTGGCCTGTGATCTTGTGGCCCACATATTTTGCTGCGATACTGTTTGGTTATCAATTGCTTCGCTCAATTGAGGGCTTGCTAATTCGTAAGCCTGTTGTTTAGGTAGCTTGTTGCGTTTTGCTGTTTGTTTCGTTTTGTTTCAGACTGGTTGTGTGCAATTAGCCAAAACAGCGCATACGGATGAAACGTAAAATTAGTTGCAAATTTTCCCCCTTATTTGCTACAATAGGTACAATGTTGCAGAAAGGTTTGTTGCTCTGCCACCTACCATATCCCCCTATTTAAAGCACTGATTTCAACATGCTTTAGCGCTGGAAATCGCCAATACGACCTACCCCCTATAGGTTTGTGCATAGAATTGCTATTTGCATCCAAATAGGCTTCTAATAGGCTGCTAATAGGTTGGTGAGCTACGCATTTTTGGGTACGCTCCTTGCTGGTGAATCAGGCTTACAAAAAGCGCCTTTTCAAATGGAGGAGGTTAGCGCTTCTTATGGTTTAGAACCATGAGAGCGTTCCGTTCTTTCTTGCTGTCTTGAGGCACCAAGAGTAAACCGCGTAGCCCAGCGGCACGATTATTGCGCACATAAGCGATAGTATTAGGATTTGTGGCAGTATCATAGGTATGGTCCAGCCTGTGAGCATGAGGCGGATGGATGTGAAGAAGTAGTATTGGGGAATCACATACGAGATTGCTTGCAGGGCAAGGGGCATGACTTGTGGGGGGAAAAGCACGTTACCAAAGAGGCTTGTTGCTATGGTGATTAGTGCGGTTACTGGGTCGCCTTGCTTGGTTAGGATGAGGATTCCTGCGCCAATCATGCTGAAACCGATGAATGTTCCGATGCCCAGCGCCAAAACGAGGACTGTTCCTGCAATGTTAATGCTTAGATTGATTCCGAAGATGAACACACCGATGGCAAGGTAAATTACCACCACTATGGTGCTCCAGATGAAGCCCCAAAGCGAACTGCCCACAATAAAAGTTCTAAGTTCAGTTGGCGATACTAGTACCTCTTCGAGTGCCCACGGATTAATCGTTTTCTGCACAAGCGTGAGGCTCTGAGCAAGATACGTGTTAAACGCTAACCCAATAATCAAGTACGTAGTCAAGTCCATGTTGTACATTTGTAGAACGCTTTGCATTGTGGCGTTTGAGCCAAGATAGGCAAAAGATAACGCGCCAAACAGTGCCGTCAACACTAGTATGGCAATGTTTGTTTTGTAGGTTGAGAAGCTGATGATGTCGCGCTTCATGAAGTAATAGATTTTTTCCAGCTCATCCAGCCACATAAAGCTACGCTCTCTTAGTTAATTCAATAAACGCGTCCTCAAGGGTTGGTTCTTCACGCTTGAAATTTACAAGTTTGATTTTTTGTTTGAAGAGGAAGTCAAAGATGGATGGAAGCTGGTCAACGTTTTTTAGCTGTATGCACAAGCCTGTTTGGTTAGGCATTAAATCCTCGCTTTTCTCAGTCAAACTAATAACGCCCTGCAAGGAACGTAAATCTTCAATTTGGCTCTGGTTTATGTCTTCCAGGACAAGGTAAATTTGTTCTTCTTTCTTTATTTTATCCCTCAAGGCGTCAGGCGTACCTAGAGCAATGAGCTTGCCATGGCTAAGGATGCCGATTCTATCACAAATCTGCGCTGCCTCCTCAATATAATGCGTAGTGTAAAGCACCGTTTTGCCTGACTCCTTGCTTACCGTGTTCTTGACGAATTCTCGTATGTTCCGCGAAGAAATCACGTCCAAGCCAACTGTCGGCTCGTCTAAGAGCAGGATGGGTGGGTCTGGCAGGAGCGTTCTTGCCAATGCGAGTTTGCGTTTCATGCCGCCTGAATATTTTTGGTAGAGGTCTTGAGCGTTGCCCGCCAATCCGACAAGATTGATGACTTCTAATATGCGCTGGTGACGTTTTTGTCTTGGGACGTTGTAGATTGCGGCGTAGAATTCGAGGTTGCGGTAGCCGTTTAGCCTCCAAAAGAATCCTCGCTCCCCAACACTAAACAGCGTCCCCAATGAGCGTTTAACCTGCATCTGCTGCTTGATTATGTCGTACCCGTTGACCAGTGCGGTTCCTTTGGTCGGCGGAAGCAGAGTGCAGAGCATCTTAACCAGAGTTGTTTTGCCCGCGCCGTTTGGCCCCAACAACCCAAAGAGTTCGCCTTGCTTTATGTTGAGGTTCAGGTTGTCTATGGCGTTTACAGTAACTGTTTTTTTGCGCTTGAACAATCCACCCTCGACTGTCTGGTTTTTGTACTTGAACGTTTTTGTCAGATTTGTTGTTTGGATGGCGTACTCGCTTTGCAACCGTAAAATCCTCAGTTGGGCTGTATTATCTTTGGGAGTGTAAGAAATAAGGTTTAAGTTTAAACGCTCAATTACTAAAGAGGGCTCTAACATGACTGAGTTAATCTTTGTAGGCTTAGGATTAAACGATGAGAAAGGCATCAGCCTAAAAGGCTTAGAGGAAACCAAAACGGCAGAGCATGTTTTCATGGAAACTTACACCAGCCTCATGCCAGACTTCAGCTTGCAACGCTTCGAAGAGCTATGCGGGAAAAAAATCCAAGCAGTGTCAAGACGCCAACTAGAAGAAGAAAACGGAACCAAAATCCTAAAAGCCGCAAAAAAAGCCAAAACAGTGTTCCTAGTTCCAGGCGACCCCTTCATCGCCACCACGCACGTTACACTGCGGATTGACGCGGAAAAGCAGGGCATAAAAACACGCGTGGTACACGGAACATCCATCATGTCCGCCATTGTTAGCTTGTCAGGTTTGCATAATTACAAGTTTGGAAAAACCGTGACAATACCTTTTGCAGAGAACTTTTCAGAAACCCCCTACAACGTCATTACACAAAACAAACAGTTGGGCTTGCATACGCTGTGCCTTTTAGACCTCAAAGCAGCCGAAAACCAGTACCTCTCAATAAATCAAGCCATCAAAATGCTTCTTGAGGTTGAAGGAAAAAAGAAAAACAACACAATCAGCGATGACACGGTTGCACTTGGAATCGCAAGAGCGGGCAGCAACAACCCCACCCTAAAAGCCGACTTTATCAAAAACTTAGCCGATTTTGACTTTGGTAAGCCACCCTACAGCCTAATCGTGGTTGGCGACTTGCATTTTATGGAGGCTGATGCTCTGATTGCTCTCGCGTCTGCACCAGCCACAATTAGGAGGCTTGTCAAATGAGCCTGGAAACACTCGCAACAAAATACATTGCCTCAGCTGAATTAGTCCTAAAACAACTCCAGCGGGCGCAAACTCCAATCAGTTTAACAGAGGAGTCGGTCTCTGCTGTTCTGTGTTGGGCAACTGATTATTTAGAGGATGCAAAGTATTATAAGGCGCAAGGCAAGCTTGAAACAAGCTTAACCTCAGTATCCTACTGCGAAGGGCTACTTGATGCCCTTAGATTGTTAGGTGCGGTGAACTTCGAATGGCCAACAAAAAAGCAATAGTCGTAGCCTCAGGCGTCTTCGACCTGCTCCATCTAGGTCACGTGCGTTTTTTGGAGGACGCCAAAAAGGCAGGAGGCAAAAAAGCTAAACTAATAGTTATCATCGCACGTGACAGCACGGTGGAAAAAATGAAGGGCAGAAAACCCATAATGTCTGAGGACCAGCGGCGTGCACTTGTTGAATCGTTGAAAGTGGTGGATGAAGCAGTGCTTGGTTTTGAGGGCTTAGACATCGGTGAAGTCGTGGCCAAGTTCAAACCAGACGTTATCGCGCTGGGCTACGACCAAGCTGAAATGGAAAATCAGGTTAAACGATACGTTGAATCTCACAAACTGCCTGTTCGCATTGTTAGGATTGGCAAGTTTGGAGAGAATAGTTTAGATAGCTCATCGAAGATTAGACAGAAAATAATCGAAAAACACTCGAAGTAGCGTTGGTTTAGCATGGGTTGCGAGAAGTACAAGCCCACATACATTCTAATCGCCATAAACGTGGCTATCTACATCTACGGAGTAATCGTAGGCGGGAACCTTCTAGTAACACCAGACAGCGTCGTTTACCAGTGGGGGCAAGTGAACCTTTACGTTTTTGCGGGCGCATACTACCAGGTCTTTACTTCAATATTTGTGCACGCCACCATCTTTCACCTTGCTGGAAACATGCTTTTTCTACTCATATTCGGCTTGCGCGGCGAAGAAATGTTCTCACTACTAGAATACCTAACAATATACTTAGTCGGCGGTTTAGTAGGAAACCTTGCATCCTTAGTATTTGGTCCATTGTTTATCTCGGTTGGGGCTTCAGGCGCCATCTTCTCGCTGTTTGGCGCCTGCGTCATTTACAGAAGAGGACACATGCGGCAGTCGATTCTTGGAGCACTGGTTTATGCGTTCTTCCTATTCTTCATAAGCACAGGCGAAGGCGTCAACATCTTGGCGCATTTAGGCGGGCTGCTCTTTGGTCTGCTCGCTGGCTATTTGCTTTCTAAAATGCGTAAACCAAGCGATGCCTACACTGTTAGGTACTCGTATAACGCCATGCCGATTTAGCTAAAGTTGAGTGTAAACTTCAACCTTGACTTTGTGTCCATCTTTGAGGTTGAGGTGCTTTCGCAGGCACACAGGAGCAATAATCTCCAGAACTGAGGCGTCGTAATGGCTTCGGAGCGCCGTTATTAGTGCGCCTTTAATTTTGTTGCCGATAAGCGCAGGGTAACATTTCACTAAGCCAAATGTGCGGTCTTCATTTTTGAAGCCCTCGACCTCAACAGCGGGGAAAGCGTCAAGTTCCATGCGCGTTTTAATGTCATAGTCAGTTGAAAGCTTGAGGTTAAGCGTGCCTGGGTAGGGTTCAAAGCCAAGCTTTTCAGTGAACTGCTTACGATACCGCTCCTTGGCTATGTAGTATGCGCCCTCGCCTAAACCCGTGAAGACAAGTCCTTCCAGCGTGACTGACGGCGGGTAAGTTTTTTCAATCAAAACTTTGAGGTTGGAGTAGAGTTTTTGGAGTTCTCTGGTTCCTTGCTCTTCTATTTTTATGAGGCTACCGTCTGGAGTAATGTTTCGCTGAATCCACCCTTTCCGTTCAAGCTCTATTAAATATCGGGATGCAGTTTGCTGAGAAAAACCAAGCTTGTTAGCTAAGTATTCGGTTGAGATTTTGGCGGTTCGACGGTAAGCACCCATCTCGGCGAGTTTTAGGAGCATGTAGAGGTGGTGCCATTCCTGCTTTTCAGTCAAAGAGCGGATCTCCAATAGCTTAGAAGAATGTGCGGCTGGATATTTAAGCGGCTCGAAAGCGAATCGAGGCTTTTTTATCCGAACCGCTTAGTTTTTGCATACTTTTCACACGCTAAACTGATGAGTCATGAAGCCATTAACGAGTGCCATCAGTCGCTCGCGTGGGTTCAAATATTATTTATATTATTCAATATAATAGTGATTTATGCCATCGCTAAGAGTGCATTGTGCTATTAGTAAAAAAAGAACGGGACAAACTTTTGAAGATCTTCATAGATGGATTGACGCGCCAACAGAAGAACTGGGATTTAATCACAGAGAAAAAAAGACATCACTATAATGAAGCTGACAAGGAGAGGATAAAGAATACTGGGATTCAAAAAAAGTCGGCTTAGGGGAAAAAGCCGTTATTGAGTGGTTATTCCATATAGCAATCGACAACTTGTACACTGCTTTTAAAATGTCCAATCAAGAGTTTAGTTATGGTCCTAAAACGTATAATTTGATGGAATTTGGCTTAAGCAAGTCAGGTTATATTCATTGTAATTTTAAGCGAGTTGAAGATTACGAACTAAGCTCAATATTCAAAGATTAGCGTTCACTTAATTAGAGCACACGCCCATTTTATTAAATAGGCTAAGGCAACATCGGAGCGAAACTGGCAAGATGAACGTTTTTGATGCAATGGGCATTTACTGGGCAGAGATAGCTGACAAAAACAAACCCGAACAGCAAATCCAATTCCTCAAAGCAACCCTAAAAACCAGCGGCTACGTTTTGGACCTTGCTTGCGGAACAGGACGCCACGCGATTCCCCTAACTAAAGATGGCTATTGTGTGGTTGGTTTGGATATTTCCCGAACTCTTCTGAGTATAGCCAAGAAACGCTACAGTCAGATTCAGCTTGTTAGGGGTGACATGCGGTTTTTGCCCTTCACACACGAAGCCTTTACGGCTGCCATAAGCATGGATACAAGTTTCGGTTATTTGCCAACCGAGCAGGATGGCTCGCAAAGTCTAAGTGAACTTCGACAAGCGCTCAATCCAAGGGGTGTTTTGATTGTGGACGTTTTCAACCGTGAGCAACTAATCTCAAAATACAGCCGCAAGCCGCGTTTCAAATGGGCGCTTTTACCGTTTCTCCTTAAATTACCTAATCGGTGGCTACTTTGTAGGTTCTTTAAGTGGCGGGAGTATCCGAGCTTTTGGCTGTTGCAGAAGCGAACGGTGAGCAAGGGTGGCGAGTGTTTGAGTGATTTATGGGTAATTTATGACAAGGCAACCAGCCAACTGGTGATTTACGAGCATTCCGTTCGGTTGTATACGCTCAATCAACTGCAGGATTTGCTTGCGAAGTCAGGCTTTATGGTTCAACAGCTTTATGGGGGTTATAAGAGGGAAGCTTTTGGTGCTGATTCGTCGAGGCTTATTTTATTAGCCACTGCAAAGTGATAAGCGTTTTTGGTGTTTTCTTCGCGGAAAAGATATAAGTTGCCGAAAAAAATTATTTTAGCTAGGTGAATTTCATGAACGGGGCCTGGAAGCTTAAGCTTTCGATGGTTGCCACTCTAGCCATAATTTTTGGGCTAACAACACTCGTATTCACAGTCGCCCTAACATTGGCTGGAATAGGCTTAAACCTATTAACCATAGGTGTCCTAGTCGTCATACTCAACGTTGCCCAATGGTTGCTGTCACCTTACCTTATAGGCGCAATTTATAAAGTCAAAGAGCTGTCCCAGAGCGAGAACCCCAAACTTCACCAAATGGTTGAAGAGCTTAGTCGAAAAAGCAAAATCTCCAAACCCAAGCTCATGCTTTCGCAAATTTCGTTACCCAATGCCTTTGCTTATGGTTCGCCCTTAACAGGCAATCGGGTAGCTGTTACTCAGGGTCTTTTAAAGTCTCTAGATGATGGCGAAGTCGAAGCTGTCCTCGGACACGAACTTGGCCATCTTAAACACCGCGATGTGCAAGTCATGATGGTGGTTTCCTTTTTGCCTGCATTGTTCTATTACATTGGGTACTCGCTTATGCTCTCAGGCATGTTTGGAGGCGGACGCAGAAACGAGGGCAGCGGATACAACGCATTGTTTGGCATTGCTTTCATGGCTTTCTCTTGGGTGCTAACATTATTCACGCTTTACTTAAGCAGACTCCGAGAATATTTCGCTGATAGACACAGTGTCTCAGTGGTTGATAACGGCGCAGAAAAACTTTCAACAGGCTTGGTAACAATCGTTGAAGAAAGCCGCCGTGCTGGCAGACCAAGAAACGAGCAACAGAAAAACAACAACGCCTTCAAAGCACTATTCATCTCTGACCCCGACCGCGCAACCGCTGACTCCGCAGAGCTTCACGCAACAAATGCCACAAGCAAACAAGAACTGCTAAAAGAAGCACTCGCAAGGCAACCTACGTCAGCAGACAACTTTGTTGAAATCTTCTCAACTCACCCAAACATCATTAAACGCTTGCGGGCACTACAAGAACTCAGCCAAAACGCAAACGCCTAATTAAAAAAAGACACTTTCGCTTCTGTTGTTCAGAAAAGGGTTAACCCTTTTTTCCTCGCCAATCATTGTGGTCTCGCCGTGCCCAGGATACACCAAAAGGTAATCAGGCAAACACACCAGCTTCTGCAAAGACAGCCGCATATCACTCATCGAACCCTCCGCAAAATCTGTTCTGCCGATTCCACCAGCAAATAAAGTGTCACCTGTAAAAACCAGTTTATCGCCGACAAGGCTTATGCTGCCTGGCGTGTGACCAGGCGTATGCATAACTCTAAGAGTTTCTGTCCCGAAGGTGATTAGGCTGCCCTCTTCTAAGAGAACATTAGCAGGAGCGTTGGTGGTTTCTTTGCTTGCTATACACGGCGCGTCAAGAGTATGAATGTATATGGGAACGCCGTACTTTTCTTGAAAGATGGCGTTGCCTTTAACGTGGTCTGAGTGCCCATGAGTGTTAACGATAAACTTCACTTTGAGCTTAGCTTCAGTTATGTACTCCATGATTGGTTCCGCTTCGGCGGAAAGGTCCAAGCCAGGGTCAATTATGATGGCTTCTTTTGTCTGTTTGCAACTGGCGATGTAACAGTTGGTTGCTAGCATGCCGACAGTGAAGGTCTCAATCAGCATCCGAATCAATATAACAATGGCTCTGGATGAAAATAAAGGATTTCCTTCAGCGGGCAACTTGCAAAGCTAATACTTCTGGGCAGTTAATAAAAAGTTAAATTATAAATAACCTAAATGTGCAGAGCCTTGTATTACGCGTCAAATCCCCTGGAATCCAGTCAGCTTTATGGTGCTTTTGCATTTGCCACAGCTAATGATTAACTCTGCAAGTTCATCGTTGACGACTTTTGTGTCTAAGATTTGGTAGTTTTCTTCTGTCTCATCGTCGGGCGAGATTGACCTTCCGCATTTTGGGCATGGGAAGGAGCCGTCGCCTTCAATAGCCGCTATGTTAACCGTGTATTCAGGTTCGTCTTTGTCGAGTCTTTTCATCATCATGTTATTCGCTTCTTTTGCTTTGATTTTTTATTGAGGGGTTATTACTTAATTAACGATTATGAATTTCTAGTCAGTATGCAGGATATTTAAAAGTTTGACCCAAAAAAAGGAGAAATAATAATGTATTGCCGTCAATGCGCTATACTCCTGCTTCTTTCTCAAAGTTTTCAGGAGAAATGTAGTCGCCATATTTTCTTTGTGCTTCAACCAATCGCTGGCGTTGCATGTAGAGTATGCCGAATAACTCTAAGGGTGTGTCCGTGACGTTTTCTTGGTAGAACCGCTGAACACGCTCAATCTTCGATAGGTTTTCTGGAACACGAATGGTGAATTGTTTAATGTAGTCTTCTTTCGCATAATTTTTGCCTAATACTTGTTTGAACAGCTTGCGTAAATCCTCGTACTTGGGGATGTAACCTGTCGGAGTTTTTATGGCGTCAACTTCGTTGTGAACGCGTTGTTCCATCCATTTTATCCAAACATGCTTATCCTTTGGGCTGTTGAGGTATTTGCCGTTGCCGACTTCTTTTAAGAAGTAATTAACACCAAAGATAACGGGTTGTTTTTTGAGTTTGCGCCCAAAATCAAGGTTGTTTTGAACGTTTTTGCCGAGCGGAATTGAGATGAAGTCTTGAATGCTCATCATGTTAATTTCGGGAACACCCTCAGCGCCGATTGTAGCAAAGGTTGTTTCTGTCTCAAGTGAAGCACCGTAAGCAACGATGCCGTGTTCCCAGCTGAAACTTTGTTGCACAGGCACATAAGCCTTGGCATCCCGTCCGCCATACATTATGCCGCCTAACTCAACGCCCTCAGGATTTTCAAGTTCTGGGTCACAGTTTTCCAGTGCTTTAAGAGCAACAGCGTAGCGCGCGTTCTTATGCGCAGCTGGAATTTCCTCACCGTTCTCGTCCTTTTTGCCTTCAAACCAGGCTCCACTATAGTTTAAGCCTTCTTTAGGAAGCTCTTGCCCCATGCCAAGCCAATACGGCTTGCCATCCTTTACTAGAACGTTAGAGAAGACGATTTCGCCTGGACTCGTGAGTACCTTGTAAATTAAAGCGTCATCTTCTGGATTAACGTCTTTAATGATGCCGAAAATTCCTGATTCAACGTTTACTGCACGCGCTGTTGAATCAACATCACGAATATACGCAATGTCGTCACCAAGGATTGTCTCGCCTGGAAGCATGGCCGTAGAGGTTTTTCCACATGCGCTTGGGAAGGCACCTGCAAAGTAAGTTTTGCGTCCGTTTGGTCCAAAGACACCCATGAGCAACATGTGCTCAGCTAACCATCCTTCACTGCTGGCTTTGCGTATTGCCAAGCGGAAGGCTAGTTTTTTGAAACCCACAGAGTTGCCCGCGTATTGGGTGTTGACGCTGTAGATAGTGTTGTCCATGTGGTCGATGTAGATGCGCTTGTTTTCGTGTTCTTGGCTAACCATGTCGGCGGTTAACTTTCCAGCTGAATGCACCACGCGTAAAAAGTCGCTTTTTATTCCTGCCTTTACAAACTCTTCATAACCTGGGCGATAAAGCAGGTCTTCAGTGTGGGCTACATACCACGAATCAGTACATTGTAACCCTAGAATTGTGAATTTTGAGCCCTTTGGACCTAAAGAAATGAAGCGGACAATCATTGTTTTGCCAACCATCGAATCCCGCAGTAAACCTCTAACTTCTGCTAGGCCTTCTTGGCGGTCAATCTGGTTGAGCGCTTTGCTGAGTGTAAGACCTTTAGGCACAAGGTACTTGGTTGCTTGCCGGTCTCTTCCTTGGTCATGTTCACCGTCAAAATGTACCGTGTGTCCTGGTATCGTTAGGATTGCCTGTTCTTCTCCAGTAGCGATGGCTTGTTTTCGCACGTAGGCAATGTCTTCGGCTGAGTCACTGCAGATGAAGATTTTTTCGGGATGGCACAGGTCGCTTTCTTTCGCTATGAATTCGTGAACGATGGGGTTATTGATTGCGCTTAGTTTTTGGAAGTCTTTAGCGCTGAGTTTAGGTTGCAATACCTCAAGATACGGATTCATTGTGTTCATCAATTCTTTTAGAGTTCATGCACAGTTCCAGGTACTCTTGGGAAGGGTTGGCATTCAGCTATGTGTTTGACACCAGAGATCCAGCCGACCAAGCGTTCCACTCCGATGCCTCCGCCCGCTGTCGGTTTTAATCTGCCTTCCTTTGCCATCTTTAGGACCAAGGTGTAGTTTTCTTTTTTAACTTGGTCGCGCTCGATTTTTGCTGATATTTTTTTGTATTCGTACTCGCGTTTGGCTCCTGAGAGAATTTCGCCAAATTGAGGCATGAACAGGTCGTAGTTGTCCCATTTGCCAGTCTTGAAATCCTCATAATCGTAGAATTCACGGGGGATGTTGGTAACCCAGACTGGTTCTGTTATATCTTTAGAGATGCCTTCTTCCCAGCTGTCTTTACCGTATTTGGCTTCTAACTCTATTCGGTCATACACTTTGAAGGGAACCCTTGGGACTTTCAGTACATCACAGCGGCAAAGGGTTGTTAATTCGCTTTTCATGTCCTTCTTTAAGTCTTTAATGAGGGTGCAAATGGCATCTTCGATTAACGCAAAAACATCTTTCGAACTTGCGTTGCGTATTTCGAAGTCAAGTTGGGTAAATTCATAAATGTGTTTGCCTGTTTTGGCGCGTTCAGCCTTTTCAATGCGTATGTTAGGTGAAAGTACAAACAGCTTGGGGTACGCTGTTGAGGCGGCGACAAGTTTATGAATAATCATGCTGGCTGTGGTGCGGACTGGTTTGCCGTAGATGTCTACTTCGATGCGTTTTTCGATGGATGCGCCTGGGTCTGGCCAGAGTGGGTCAGTGCTTTGGCTTAGCGCTACAGGCAGTAACCATTGGAACCCTTTGCTTACGAACGTTTTTGTTAAACTTGTTAATGTGTAAGTCATTATTTTGCCTATGCAGGCTTTTCGCTCTATTTCACTTTCCGTTAGCTGGTCTAACGGTTTGGGAATTTCTATTGCTGGTATTGTTTGTTGGATGGTCATTTTGAACACTTCTAAACTTTCGAGTAAAGTGTACATAGGAGCTAATAAATTTTTTACTATAAACCATAAATAAATTACAATTCCTACACGCTTTTATACTACTTATTTGTAATATTTACATATGAGCGCAAAATTAGATGAAAAAGACTTAGCCATACTCACCCTGATTCAGGAAAACAGTAAACAAACAGCCAACCAGATTGCTAAAAAAATCAACGCGCCGATAACCACCGTTTTTGCAAAAATCAAACGGATGGAAGAAATGGGCATAATAACGCAGTACAGAGCCATCCTGTCAGCTGAAAAACTCGACTTGGGCACTGCCGCCTTCATTTTAGCTTCCGTCTCGTACAGTGCAAAGTATAAGGATGAAACCCCTGTCTCCCAAAGGTCAGTTGCAGAAGAGATTGCCCGTTTCCCCGAGGTGCAAGAAGTGCACATAATAACTGGTGACTGGGATTTGCTTGTGAAACTCCGCGCTGAGAATGTAGATGCAGTGGGCAAGTTTGTGGTTGATAAGTTACGTTTGATTAAGGGCTTAGAGAAGACGCTAACGTGCATGGTGTTTGAAACGGTGAAAGAAACCACAAGCCTTCCCCAGATGATACGGCGAAGTCATCCCAAACCGTAGCGCTTAAGCTGAACTGGAATAGTAGAGCAGTGGCAAGGCAAGAAGCACAGTGTTCTTTCCCTTAGAGGTCAGAGCGTACTCCACTCGTAGCGGGGGTCCAGCGTTAACATTTCGTGTTATGTAACCGTGTTTCTGCAGCATTTTGAGCTTATCAGAGAGCGTTCGCGAGTTAACGGTTAAGATTTTCTTTATGCCGCCAAAACCGATGGCGTCTTTAAGCATCAGCGTGTAGAGGATTTCTAGACTCCATTTCTGGAAAAGCAGGTTGAAGGTTTCTTGTAGGCTTTCAACTTCATCTTTTAGTTCGTTTGGTGTGATTTTTTGTTTCTCTATTATTTCATCAAACACTTCTTCTATGCCTTTTAGGACCTGTTCCATGCGGGCTTCGACAATTCTGCGGAACTCTGCGCTTAACGTTAAGGGGGCACTCATGTACTCTACACTCGGTTGTGTTTAGCTCACTTCATAATTTATTAAGCTTTACATATACAACAAGGTATACAAAGTAAAGCAAACTAACTGGAGGAACAAATCTCTTGGAAAAATATGACGCCATAGTCGTTGGCGCAGGAACAGCAGGCTGTCTTGCAGCGAAAACCATGGCTGAAAAAGGCCTAAACGTATGCTTGGTTGAAAAAAAGACACGAGAAGAAATCGGCGAAAAAATCTGTGGCGACGCCCTCGGTGAGCATCACTTAACATTTTTAGGCTTAGAAAAACCCACAGGCGGAGAGTTAGAAGCCAAGATTGATGGAATAAAAATCTTCTCGCCTGACGAAAACACCATCTTCACAATTGCCGACAAAGACTTCATCGGCTACATATTAAACAGGCGCTTATTCGGTCAATGGCTACTCAAAAAAGCCACTGACAATGGTGCAGTCCTCCAAGACAAAATGAATTTCCGCTCGCCCATAATCGAGAAAGGCGCAGTTGTAGGCATTACTGCAAAGAACATGAAGACAGGCAAAGTCGCAGAGATGCGAAGCAAAGTTGTGGTGGACGCCACGGGCTATTTTGGCATGGTTCGCAAGCAACTGCCCGCTGAAATGGGCATAGACCGTGACATAGCAAACGAAGATGTTGAAGCATGCTACCGCGAAATCCGTCAGCTCAAACAAGAAACCAAAGACACACGCTTCTGCGAAATCTACCTAAACCAAAAAGCTTCACCAGGCGGCTACATATGGATTTTTCCCAAAGGTGGCGCGCGGGTAAACGTCGGCATCGGCACCTGCATGCGCAAAACTGGCTACCCTAACCCCAAAGAGCAACTCTACAAAACCGCTTTTAACAAGCCGATGTTTGATGGCTCGGTGGTTTTAACGGGGGGCGCATGGTTTGACCCTGTCCGCAGACCCTTAGACAACATGGTTGGCAATGGCATCGTACTGGTCGGCGACGCGGCATCCTTGGTTAACCCGATTCACGGCGGCGGCATCGGACCTAGCATGCTTAGCGGTTACTTTGCAGGACAACAAATCGTTCAAGCGCTCGAAAAAGGTGAACCCACACGCGAGGCGCTTTGGGGCTACAACAAACGCTACATCGACACCTACGGCAAAAAACAAGGCGCCCTAGACATTTTCAAGATGTTCCTTCTCAGTTGCAGCGACGAGGACCTAAACTATGGCATGAACGAGAAACTCATGACTGAAGACGACGTGCTCAAAGCAGGCATGGGCGATGACTTCCACCTAAACATCACTGAGACAGCCAAACGAGTCTTCCGCGGCATCAGACGAGTCGGATTCCTAAACAAACTCCGCCTAACCGTAGTAATGATGAGGCAACTCCGCGCACACTACAACGCCTACCCAACCACACCAGACGGCTTCGATGTTTGGCGTGCAGAAACGGTACGGTTGATTGAGGAAGGCAGACAAAAACTCCTCTAAAAAATCAAACTCTTTTCATTTTTGCGTAATTTCTTAAAAAATTTCAATAGATGATGTGCCTAGAGCCCCACCAAATCGCAGAATCACCATAAGTAATTTATTTCTCCAGAACCATTAATCTTCTGGTGACCGATTATGGAAGTGGAAGTTAAAGTGGTTGATGAGCAGGGTCGAATCATTCTGCCTAAAACTTGGCGAGAAAAATACCTCAAAAACAAAAAAGCAATCATCTCAGCCAAAGGCGACACCATCGAGATTAAACCATTCACTGCAGTCGATCTAACTAAATACTTTGACAAAATTGAGGTAGACGTAAAAGCGGACCTCTCTGACTGGCATAAAGTCCGCAAAGAACTAAGAGGCAAATAAATGCAACCCGTATTTGTGGACGCTAACGTTTTCATCTACGCATTCTTGAAAACCAAGAGGCAACTGCAAACCAACGAGTTGAAAATGAAGGAAGCAGCCAAAAAAATCGTCGCCCGAATCAGCGCAGGAGAAAAAGTGGCGACTTCCGTTGTTCATTTTAGTGAAGTCTGCAACATTTTAGAAGATTATCTGCCGTTTGAGGAAGCGGTTGTTTTGGAGAGGGGACTGCTGTTTCGAGAAAACCTCTTAATCTGTGAAGTTACACAGGAAGATTACCTCAAAGCCATATCCATAGTAGAAGATTATCATGTGGGCATCAATGATGCCTTAGCGTACATACTGATGAAAAAAGAAGACATATCGGCAATCTACTCTTTTGACAGGGACTTTGACATTTTCACTGGCATTCGACGCATTATCGAATAAAAGCTGTGCTTGCGAAACAACCAAGTAAATACTCAGCGACTTTTTTCGCACGGGTTAAAGACGACACAACTTGAAAAAGCTAAAAAAGCCTAGAAAAGACCTAAATCCCACTTCCAATACACACAGGCTAACTTGTAAAGTTTAAATTCTGATTGCCCCATGCATAACTTGGTGAAAAACAATGGTTTATTGCAGTAACTGTGGCGCCAAAATTGATGACGAAGCTTTCTTTTGCTCTAAATGCGGCACAAAAACCCCAAAAGGCAAAGAAGCAAACGTGCCTTATCCTTCCGACGAGATAAGGGATGCGTTTTACAGGGTCGGAATCGAGCTTGAGAAAGCATTCACAATTGCAGCAAGAGAAACTCGTGCGGCAATTAAAAGAGCCAAAGAAAACATGCAGCAGAAACCTGAATCTGCCACAACCGCTCAGGAAGACACTGTTGCTTGCCCCAAATGTGGAACTAAGAATTTGTCCGATTCGATTTTCTGCAATAACTGCGGAACCAGAATAGCACCGATGGAATAATCAGTTACTAACAACATTTGAAAAGCTGCTTTTCTCTTCGTAAAAACACCTTTCTCTGCTTAAAATAGGGAGAGAGGGGCACCTTGCAAGAGCAAAAATTCTATTTCTTCTTTATTTTAGTCCTTCGCGTCGGCTTAGTTTCTGTGGTTTCATCCCAGTATCGGTCAAAATCTTGCGGCGACATCATATTCAAACTCGCAAGTTGCTGACTAAACGCATCCAACGCGCACGGATTATTCATGTGGGCATGGTAAACTTCCATAAGCAAATCCACAGCCATCGACATTGAAACAGGCTTCTTAGCCATCAACGTCAACTCTCCAGACACCGCAACTAAATCATTGTAAACGCGCAAAGGCAATAAAACAGACTTAACCATACACACACCTTATCCTTATCATCTAAGTCAAGCAGAAAATAAAAGCCTATTGTCATTCAACCCGCAACTTT
Source organism: Candidatus Bathyarchaeota archaeon (assembly GCA_026014725.1). Lineage (NCBI taxonomy): Archaea > Thermoproteati > Candidatus Bathyarchaeota > Candidatus Bathyarchaeota archaeon. The sequence continues at coordinate 24,592 of JAOZHV010000029.1, forward strand.
AAGATATAAATAACCTGCAAGCACTAGATACTGCAAGCAGGGCGAAGCTTTCTTGAGAATCGGCTTTTTCGTCTGGGAATACCCGCCGAAACTAGTCGGCGGATTAGGAACTTATGCAGAAAACATAACGCACCAGTTTGTAGACATCGGACACGACGTCTCAGTCTTTACATTAAACAACAACGGGCTAAAAACGCGAGAAATCATCAAGGGCGTCGAGGTGCACAGACCACAAATCGCAGACGCCAGCAACATATGGCCCTTCTTCGTTGTGGACGACCTCAAAAAATGGGGCACCAACATAAAACTCTTCAACGACATCTTCATCTACAACATCTTAAGCGCCACGAAATTCATCAATGGCTTAATAAAAAAAGAAAAATACACTTTCGACGTCGTCTGCGTGCACGACTGGCTAAGCAGCATAGCGGGGCTTGTTATAAAAAACGAAACCAAAATCCCAGTTGTATTCCACGTCCACAGCACTGAATGGGGAAGAAGCGGAGGACAGGGCTCAGAAGTTGTTTCCTATCTTGAACGTGCCATGGCACAAAACTCAAACAAGATAATAACCGTCAGTTACGCTATGCAGGAAGACCTCATAAAGCACGGGTGGCAGGCCTCAAAAATCAGCGTAGTCTGGAACGGCGTAGACCCAGAACGATATGACCCTGCAAGCGTTCAAAAACAAGACATCCAGCAAATTCGACAGAAATACGGCATTCCAGCCGACTGGAATATGATACTCTTCGTAGGCAGGTTAACATGGGTCAAAGGCGTCCGCAACCTGTTACAAGCAATGCCGCTTATTCTACAAGAGTACCCAAATACTAAACTGGTTATTTTAGGTAAAGGTGAGGAGCAAGTCGACATAGTGGAAACAGCAGAAAGACTAAACATACAAGCCAATGTTGTCTACCGCTTCGACTTTGTTTCAGAAAAAGAACGCATCTTACATTACGCCGCCGCAGACCTCTGCGTCTTCCCTTCAACATACGAGCCATTCGGAATCGTAAGTTTAGAAGCTATGGCAATGGAAAAGCCCATAGTCGTTGGCGCACGCGGAGTTGTAGGCTTTAAAGAACAAATCATAAACAGCGGTCCAGACCAAAACGGCGTCCACATAAACGGAGAAGACCCTGCGGACATAGCGTGGGGCATAAAAGAAACCTTGAAAAATCCTGAAAAAGCCAAGAACTGGGGCGAAAACGGCAGAAAAAGAGTGCTGGAATACTTTACTTGGCGCAAAGTCGCTGAAGAGACCAGCAAAATTTACGAATCGCTAACATAAGAAAGGCGGTAAACTGGCGGTTTAAGTTGCCAGCATGTCGGCGACATGAAGCAATCGTAAATTAATCGGTTTATACCCCTTAGCAGCTTTCTTCAAATCAACGCTTCCGATTTCGCCATTCTGCAGTCCCACAGCACGATTGCCTTCGCCGCTCACAATTAATTCCACTGCTTTTTCAGCAAATAAACTTGCCAAAAACCTGCTTCGTGCAGTAGGGCTTCCGCCTCGCTGTGCATAACCCAAAATAGATAACCTGACCTCTGATTCAGTCTGCATCTGAATCTCCTTTGCCAACTTGCTTGTGTCACCCACGCCTTCTGCCACAACAATAACTCCTGCTCGTTTGCCTTTCTTAGAATTTGCCTCCATTACCTTCATCAAACTATCAAGGGTAATCGGCTTTTCAGGAATCGAAATTACTTCGGCACCCGCGCAAATCCCGACCTCAAGCGCCAAAAACCCGCGCTTTCGACCCATAACCTCCACGATAAAAATGCGTTCATGCGAAATCGCGGTATCACGAATTTTGTCAATGGCTCCCACAGCCGTGTTAACAGCAGTATCAAACCCAATCGTCTCATCCGTACCAAAAACATCATTATCAATGGTCGCAGGAACCCCAATCATCAAAGCCTCGCTTACACGACTTAAATCTAAAGCGCCTCGAAAAGAGCCATCCCCGCCAATGACAACCAAACCATCCACATCATGCAAACTCAATGTTTCCGCAGCCCGCTCAACGCCACCTGGTTCCTCAAAAGCAGGACATCGCAAAGTGTGAAGTATGGTGCCGCCAAGTTGAATTATGCCGCCGACACTGCGAGGCGTTAACTTTCTATACGTATTGTTTAATAATCCATCCCAGCCCCTTTCAAAACCAACCACACTAAAGCCTTTCGAGCAGGCAACCCGTGTAACCGCACGAATCGCCGCGTTCATTCCAGGCGCATCGCCGCCAGAAGTCACAATACCAATCACTTTCGCCAATTAACACACCTTAACACTATTTCACACTTAACTGAGGATTAAAATGTTTACTATGACGCATCAGCGTCAAAATTGCCAAAAAGCATAAATTCATTCATCTAATCCTTATGATTTCCAGTGTTGTCCCGGGAGGTAGCTCAGCCTGGCAGAGCTCTCGAGCCCGTTGGCATCGTCAGCGGACGGAGAAGCTGTAGAGGTCTACCCATGGTGGGCTTCATTCTAGCCTGCACAGGCCACAGATACCGAGCTGTCGCAGGTTCAAATCCTGCTCTCCCGACCAAACTTTTCCCGACAAAGTATCAATTAAACAAAACTAAAAGATTAAAAAATAAAAAGTATGGGTACAGCTTAGTGTTTGCATCAGCACTCTGTGCGGCTTGCTGTTTGCCCGAGTTTTCTACTTAAGCAGACCCTGACTCAGTAAATGACGCTTGCACTAGAGTTTCTGTGAAGTACACGTTCTGGGTTGTGGAGACTACTATGGTGATTGGTCGACCTACGTCATTTTGGGTAATCAAGTTTTCAACTAATTCCACGGTCAACGTTGTGGAATTTCCTCTTGCCAGACCAGTTCCAATTTCAGGTGAACTTGTATAGTTACTGAACTTTTCACCTTTGATGGTTATTTGGCTGACTCTGATTGACGTGGGGCCTGTATTCACAACGTTGATTTCAGCTTTTTCTGTCGTCAAAGTTGCTCCTGCGATGTAGAGGCTTTCTTTTTGAACTTGGTTGGCGGTGACGTTGACAGCGTATAACACGACGGTGGTCGAAAGAGCAACTGCAGCAATGATGATGATTAGGTTGCCGACTGGTGCTCCTAAAGCACGTTTATTATTGAGGATTCTTCTTAGGTCAAATTTTGTCATGCCGTTTCCGCCTCTTGCATTTCCAGCTCAATCGAAGGCATATCTCTGACCGTTTTGCGTTTAGAACCGCTGTCTCGGGTGACTCTAAGATATGTCAAGGACTTGCATTGATAGATGACTTGGGCACCGTTGCGACCGTTAACATACTTCAACAGGTTAAGGTACTGCTTTTCTGACCCTTTGAGCACTAATGCGATGTAAAAATATGGCTCAGCAGAGCCTGATTTGGTTCCACTTCTCTTCATTCTATCTATCCCTCATTCGATTCTTCGCTTAGGCGAAGCGTATTATAGTATGTATTAAGTCTTAATAAACATTTCCAATCTATATTTAAAATCAGCAAAAAACATCATAAAAAAGGCTTTTTAACAAACAAAAATCCCCTTTTTTCCATAAATTAGCAGGCTGAACTTACATAGATAAGCGGCGCGCGCCAATTATCTTACGATTTCGTATTTAAGGTGTTTCTGGCGATTTTTTGCCTGAAAAGATAAGACTTGTTGATTTTACAATTTGTGGCACTCCAACTAGGTCTTGAATGATTAATAATCCACGCGATAGCAGTGCAAATGCTGTGGCTGGAGCCACGGGTATGCCTATTAGAATGGTGAAGATGCCGATGATGCCGAATTCTTGTATGCCTGTTCCTGCTGGTGTAATCGGCACGAAGCCTAATGCGGTTACTAAGGGGTGAATGAGGAAGTAGCCTAAGAACGGGATTTGTGTGATTCCTAAGGCTAAACCTAAAAAGTACCATTCAAACCCTTTCAGAATCCAGCAAGCCATGGTTAACGCGATTATTTCGGGGATTGCACTACGTGTTTTGTTCGCGCTGTCCTTGTATTCCTCGAGTTTTCCCATCAATCCCCCTGTGAATCTTTTTAGGAAGCGGGATTTGGCTATGCGGTCAAAAATTGAGATTGCACGGTGAGACCATGTGAAAGCAGCTAGCAAGATTGCTCCTGTGAGCATTAATGCAATACCTAAGCCTGCGATGAACAGGCCGACGTTTATTCCTGCGAAAGTTCCGAAGCGTTCCCAATTTAGTGGCGGCACAAAATTCACGAGGAAAAGCACGGCTCCTATTCCGCCTATGACTTTAATCAAGAACTCGATTGTTTGGATTCCTAAGATGCTTGAGAGGCTTTTTGATGAGGGCACGTTTTGGTCTCGAAGGTAAACTGGTGTGAGGATGTAGCCTGAGCGTCCTGGTGTCACATCGCTTGTGAGCATTCCTGCGTATTGGGCGAGGAGTGTTTTGCCAAAGGAGGTTTTCACGCCGTCTTTGGCTAGAACTCTTTTAAGTCTTATCGTGAAGAGCAGGTTAATTCCAAAGTACATTGTAAACGCGAGGGCAAGGTATTCTATCTTTATGTTTAGTAATGCTTCGTAGAGTGAGCCGAGCCCGACGTACCATAATAGCGCGCCGAAAATTGCAATCATAAGGACTATTTGCAGAAAGATTTTTAGGAATTTTCTAGAAGGTTTTTGTTCTTTCGGGTTGGACTTGTATGGTGATTCAGGTAACGCCATGACGTTACAAGTCTGCTTTGCAGGTTAAATGGATTACGGAAAGTCACTGCAAAGACTAAAAGACTACTTTGCAGATATTTTGCTTTCACTGTTATGGTCGTACGCATTCTGCTTTTGGCCTGTATGGGCGTTTGGTTGTTCTTTTGCGGTGATGGTATTCGAATTCGGTGACTCGTGTGAGCATCCATCCTTTGTCTTGGTAGATGCAGCCGCATGGCAACCTTACTTCTTTTGATGTGTTGTTTTCGATGTTCTTTTTGGTCTCTGCCATGGCAATCAAATTGTTGTTATTGTAGATTACCGTATTTAAGTTAACCATTGTGGATTAATAAAAAGAAAAAGTTGGGGACTTTAGATTTTTGCTGCTACTGTTGAAATGTCTGCGATGTCTATTCGATAGTTGTTGTTGAAGTCCATTCTTGTGTCGTAGCTGCCCCAGCCTGGCATTGCGCCGTAGCATTTGCCTACTTCACCTATATCTGACTTCGTGATTATGCTGCTTGTGGAATCATCTGTTATTTTGAATGGGTTAAACCATGACCTCATCATTGAGCGGAACACTGAACCTGTCAAGGGGTCTATACCGTCTATGGCGAGGGTAAATTTGCTCCAGTTATCTGTAACTGTCAATTCCCCATAAGCCTTGGATGGTAAGACTTCTTGGTTTCTTAGAACTTTAGTTATTTCTCCCTCAGCGTTTGTGATGACGGTTGTGGTAGACGTTACAGTCGCGAGGTTCCATGTGCCACTGATGACGTAGTCGGTGTCTGGAGAACTTGCGCTCAATGTCGTCACTGAGCCATTTAGTAATCTTGCAGTATAGAAAACGTAAGTGAAGTTCTCTTTTGCTCTGATCGCTTGAATTGCTCGGGTAATATTGGTTGTCCATATAGCAGTGGCGCCAGCTGACTTTCGTGTATCCTCAGATTGAAGCAAGGATGTTCTAGTTTGTGTTTGAAGAGTTCCTCTTACTTCCGTTGTCCCCCATTCTTCTATGATGCCGTTGATTCTTATCCAGCTTTTTTGAAGTGGCCTATTTACAACGCCAGAGGCTTTAGTTTGTGAGGCAGCGGCGAGATCAAGTGCCAATCCTAAAGTGCTTAATAGAATGATAGCAACTATTGCAAAGGTAAGTGTTTTTTTATTTTTCATTTGTTATCACTTCTTTAGTTATCGTTGCTTTGTTTAAAAATAAAAGCGTTTCTAAGCCTATTTTAACTGAATAAGCGTTTTAATAGTTCATTTTTGTTTATAATCGTTCATTTAAGACTAATTCAATTCAGTAACGGCAAATAGCGTTAATAACATTAAAACGTTGGTTCTGATTGACAGTTTAGGTTTCGGCAAAACTCTGCCCCGTTATTCTGTATGTTTGTTCTGCGGGGGAACACTGAGAGTTCGATTATTATAGTTTTAAATATTGTTCAAGCATTCTTTTAGATGAGACCTTGCATGAGAGAGCATCACAAAATAGTCTGCCTTGTCATCGGTATGTTGCTTTTGTTATTTTTGTTCCCTAAAGCAGGTGCTCAGAATTACTTTGAATACCATATACAAGTGAACAATGATGGCTCTGCTGTTTGGACGATAACTCAGTTTTCTAATGTTGACTCGCCTGTGGATACGTGGCAGGGTTTTCAAGAGAAAATTTTCACTCTTGTTGATGCAGCGTCAAATTTGACTGAGAGGGGAATGGAGATTAGTGAGGAGTCGTTGCAAATTAACACTACAATCTCTTCGGCGTCAAAGATAACTGAGTACTCTTTTATTTGGCAAAACTTCAGCATAGTGAATGATAGTGAATTGAGGTTTGGGGATGTTTTTCAAGTGGAGAATTTCTTTGGTCAACTTTATGGTGATGCGGCACTAGAGTTAAGCTACCCTTCAGACTTCAGGGTTAAGTCGGTTTCTCCACCACCTAACGAACGACAAGACTCCACACAAACGTTAAGGTGGGCAAGAACTCATGATTTAGCCAGTGGTGTTAGTGTAATTTTAACCCGTGCTCCCTCAAATGGCTTTAGCGATAATATTTCGCAGTATGGACTTATAGTGGTGGCTTTGGCTGTTGGAGTAACTGTTTCGTTGTTGGGTTTCTTTGCTGTTAAAAGGCGCAGAAATAAGGGTGAAAACGCCTCGACCACTGTTATGGACGCATCGCCTATTGAGAGCGAAGAAGACAAAATCCTAAAAGTTCTAAAATCGTCAGGTGGTAGTATGCGTCAATCAGAAATTACGGAGCGGTGCAGGTTTTCTAAGGCTAAAACAAGCCAACTTTTGTCTGCCCTAGAAAATAGCGGTGTTATAACAAGGTATAAGAAGGGTAGAGATAAAATAGTCACTCTGAAAGAGCGGGTGAAAGGTGAATCATCATGAAAAGCCCCGTTAACTTGAGAAGCAAACAAATTGTAGCAATTTTAGTATGTGTTTTACTTTCGTTTGGTCTCTTCTGTACGGTTTTGGCGCAGGACACCACCGTGAAGGCGGAGGCTTCCTCAAGCCAGCCCCGTTTGGGAGAAACATTAACGGTCAACATAAAAATTGTCAATGTGGAGAACCTGTTCGGTGTGGACGTTACGCTTAGCTGGAACACATTCGTGCTCAAAGTTATCAGCGCAGAAGCATATTTGGGGGTAGAATCGTATCCAGAAGGAGTGCTCCATGAAGTAGCAGGTTACCCCATAGAAGTTTTAGATAACAACGCTTCACAATCGTTAGGTCAGTATCACCTGATGGCTACATCAACTGGCTCAGCACCCGCCTTCAGTGGAAGCGGAACCATCGCAACAGTAACATTCAACGTTACCGACATTGGAGATAGCGGCTTATCCTTGGAAACAGAGCTCTCAGACAAACCAGCCTCAGATGGACACTCAAACCTAATTAATCACACTGCCACTGTGGACTCAGTAACGGCGGTGGTTCCCGAATTTTCAACAATCGCGGTCTTGGCGTTAATGGCTCTCGCAACCGTTGCAATCATTGTTTCCACAAAAAAGCTAAAAACCAGACAATCCTGCAATGAAACGATTCAGCTTGTAAAACAGTGAAAATCTGTATAGGGTATCCAAGTGAAAGAGGTAACGGTTCTTCTCTCTTATGCAGACCCATTGACTCGCATTGTTCCGGTGGAGCAGATTGTTGAAAGTTTTGAGGTTAAAACTCAAGTGTTCGAACATCTCAAGGATCAGCATCACCGCTCTAATGGAAAGGTAAAGTTGAATGTTAAGGAGCTTTTGGGGCCGTTGCAGTGTGTTTTTGTGGTGGTCAGGGAGTTTTTGATAAGCGTTTGCACATCTTGCGGTGATAGGGCGGATGCTGTTGTGAATGCTCGTGCTCTTGAGCAGTTGGAAGCTCAGATGCATGGAGAGTACATTTTAGGGTTTTTTCAGGATTCGAGCTTGTTTTTTGCGGAGCGTTTTAGGGTTGTTTGGCTAGATCAGGCGAATGGTGTTTTAGCGGTGATGGCTAAGACCCGCGCTGAACCTTCTTTGGAGCGTTGCCAATCGATTCTTTTCCTTAGGGAGAAGTGGCAACCCAATACGGTTGCTGATTGGCTTAGAATCCACCCAAACTGGTTTCGGCTGGAGATAGTTTGGTTTTTCAGGGTAATGGAAGTGAGAGATTGGAAGAGATGGATTTAAATAAAATAGCTTACAAAATCGCCGCTAAACTTGTCACAGCAAGTTCTCAAGAAATTGAGCGGAAAATAGTAATTGATGTTGAAACCGAAGAAGGGCGTAGGAGCATCTATGCTGTAGTCTCCGATTTTATCAGCCGCTTTAATTCTTGCCCTAATTCGTAAATTTTATAAGGATACACAATCAACCTATTGTTGTGAGCTATAACCTTAGCTCTATAAAAATTGGAGATGAATTTATTGCACAAGCGACTTATAACAAGTCTGCTAATGCTTTCGCTTTTTCTCACATTGCTTTCCATCACCATCTTACCTGCTAAGGCTTCGCCCACGACTCTGTATGATGTCGGTGCAATCAAAGAATACAAACAATGGAGTGCCTATAACCCAGCATACACTGCCAGTAAATCCTCTAGCTCGTAGTCAGACTAATGTCAAACGATAATGGTAATGGAAATGCGTACATAATGATACCCTTTGAAAGAGACTACCTAAATGGCAAAAAACTCCAAAAGTGTCCTGGCGTTGGTACCTCGACTGGAGCAATAATTATTACACTCTCGCGGAGTTATACGTTGTTGATCACGAGCACAACAGGCGTTTAGAGAATTCTGGTGAATTTAGAACGCAAAGTGACGCTCAACATCCAGTTACCGACTATAATTACATTCCCGCTTGTAGCTACGGCGCTATATGTAACGGTAGTTGGATAGATTGGAGAACGGACACTTCATCAACCTTAAGCCTGTCAAGTTTTTCCAGCAACGTTGTCACCGTAATGATCAGAGCGGTTGACTATTGGATTGCAGATACAACTGGCCTAGAGGTCGACTATATCAAAGTGTTAGACTCAAACAATAACGTGCTACATACTTACGATTTTACATATTATGAGAATGTTTTCATGGAAAAGACAAGCGGCTACTATGACTACGGTTTACTTAGAAAACCATCCTTTGTACACTGGGGCACCCAAGACTACCTAGACGATTCTGGCGGTTATGACGAATGGTGGGCATCAGGTGCTATCTCTGACTACATTTGCGACCTATTCTCTGCCACAAACAAATATCCTTATCTAGAGAACTATTGGGATAGTACACAACCCAACGATGTTTATAGCAGCGCTCAATATAGTGAGACCTACTATGATTACTCGATAATTTTCTACAAAGGACATTTTTGGCTAACTGGTCAACAGGGAATCTGCGGCAACCCCACTTGTACTTTCTATCATAGAGGTGTTGTCGACAATGAAGGATACAGTGTTCAACCAGTTGGAGTCATAATGGATTATTGGCTACATTATTATGTCAATGAAGGAAAAGATGATGGCAATAAATGGCGAGGAACACATGATTTCGTCTTTCTTTGGGCATGCATGCATGGTGACTCTTCTTGGCTCGGCGATATTGAAGACCACAGTTGGGGTTTGGCTAGCTCTTGGATGGACATTGAAGATGCTAGTAGTAATTTAGGATTAGAAGGCAGTGCAGGGGCAGACCATGTTTTCATTGGATTTGACTACGTTTCTCCATGGTACACTCAAGATGCAGAACAGTCACCATTTAATTATGGCCATTTCATATATTGGTTCTGGGATTATGCACTAACACCAGGATACACAATCGAAGAAGCTCTCAATGATGCATCGTGGGATGCTAATGGCTGTAGCTATTTATCTTCTGAATTAAGAAACAATGTACTCGTTTGGAATCCACAGATTGGCGATTATTCTAATTCAAGAATGCGTGTATACGGCGACTGGAGCTATCAAATACCAAGGTGAAAGGATGATGACAAAAAACATAAAAAACAAGTATACCCTTGCTTTGCTTACTACTTCGATATTCCTAATATCGTTAATTGCACAAGTATCGGCATCCACGTCAAATTCCACCGCAACCAGCAACCCAACACCTCCCGCAAATACTTTTACCGATAACAGGGCTATGATCTTTCTACAAGATGTCGTCGGACTTGACGTAGACAAGTATGATGTGACATTAATCTCTTCTAAAGTTCGCGACTACACAACTGACAATAATCCAATCGGAAACCTAGGTTACATCCAGACAAACGAAGTATACGAATTAGTCAACTGGGACATGAAAACAGAGATGTACAGCGATCTAAGAGTTTCCTTCAGTTACATTAACTCAACGCTCAGATCCTGTAGCTTAAAGGTCGAATCAGGCTTAGCTTACAGCAGTAAACCGCTGTCATCTGATTTATCTGAAGCAGCAGGCAACTTCCTTGAAAGGTATAACTCTTTTTCAGCAGACACAGAATTGAACAACATGATAAGCATGTTGACAGCTGTTGATTTGAATACTAACCAAAGCAAGACAAGCAGCAATTTAAAACTTGAAGTCAAAGTTGATTCCGATCTAACTTCTATTCGATGGGTGAGGACCCAAAACGGCGTAGATTACAGCCAGTTAGTCTTGAATTTTAAAAACGGAACCTTCCTTGATTTCTTCGACAGCAGAAGCTATATCACAATTGGCGACTCAGAAGTGAACATTTCAAAAGAACAAGCAATAAACTTAGCGTTAAAGCAAGCTGACGGTTTTTCCTACTCTTACAATGGCGTAATAGTTGAAAACTTAACGATCGTAGAAGACAAGATAAAAGCCGAACTGAAGGCTAATGTCAGGTACAATCCATCTGAATATTACCCATGTTGGACTATCGATTTACCATTAAACACTGTTTATCCTGGTTCAATCTACTACATTCAAGTAAAGATATGGGCTGATGACGGACAAGTATTATACTGCAAGGCAATGGGTTATGGCGGTCCAGACCCCGGCAACTCGACTATCGATATAGGGCAATCTGAAACATTGCCACTTGATAATACAAATGGAAACCAAGCGAAAACCAACTCCCTTACAACTTCAACAGTCGTTGTGACTACTATTGTCTTAGCAATTTTGCTCTCAGTCTTCACTATTGCTATAGTCATTAAAAAGCGCAAAAGCAAATAACAACCCCCTTCTCTTTTTAAGAAACCAGGAGTCATAACCAAAGTACAGGTTGTGGAGATTTGTTTAATTTTCTATGCTCAGCTATAATTTAACGCTATGTTGAGCAACAGCGAAGACAGCGAAAGAGCAGGACAAAACAGCTAACTTACCCAGCTGTCAAGTCTTCGTAAAAATCTATGTGAAAATCTTAACATTGCTCAAACAAAGAAGGGAATGGGTAACAAAATGGCTATTAACATTGATTATCTTATATGGAGTTTTGGGTGTTGCGGGTTTAGCCTTGTTCTTAGCTTTCTCATCCCAACTGGGAAATGATGAATGGACCTCGAATTTAACGATGTTTTCATTGGGAATAGTTGTTTTATTTCTTTTGTTTGGGCGATTGAAGGGTAAAAAATCTGGCGATTAAACAAGCCCCCTATCCCTGCTAAAATCAACGTTTTTTCCAAGCCCTGAATTTTTTCAAGGCTCAAGTTCTTAATTCATTTTCAGCCCAGCCCACTTTGATAGCGGAGCGAAAAAAAGCATTAGTTAGGGGTTAAAAGGTATTCTTCATTTATTCCGCTGAACGATTTTCATTCATCCCAAAAAGTAATTGCTCCAAACAAAAACTTTTATTTCATTACGTAATAACTTGGAAAAAAGCGCCTTATGTAGCTTTTATGCGTTTAAAATGGGCTGGAATGGCGAAAAAGCGCTTGAAAAGCATGTTGACTTTTTACTGCGACCATTACTAAGCTATTGCCAATATTGTTTTTTTCTTTTCTCCTAAAAAAAATAATCATCCAGAAGCCTCAGTAAACCTTCTCTTGGAAACTCAGACTTGAAATATATGTAAATATAAAAATAGTTTTAAGGAAGAAGAAAGCTGAAAGCTTAAATAATGTTTTGTATAAAATGTATTACACGTATAGATGGGTGTTCCAATGCAGCAAGTGGTAGATAAAGAAACAATTGTTCCTGTACGCTTTCATAAGCAGGAACTTAAAAAAATAGATGAAGCAGTAAACCGTGCAGGGGCAAAATCTAGGAGCGCTTTCATAAGAGAAGCAACCGAAAGATACATCCAAGAAGTTGGCGCCCTAAAAGTCATCGAAATAAGAGAAAACGTCACCGCAGAGCAAGCCAAAGCCGATATCTTAGCTTATCTGCAAGAGCATAAAGAAGCCGAAACCTTCGACATCGCCAACGACCTAAGACTTGACTTAGAACTAACTGTTAAAGTTCTAAAACAGCTATGGGAAGAGGGAAAAGTTAGTTGATAGGAAAAGAAGTCGGAGACCAACTCAAAGCTGAACAAATCATCTGCGAATGTCGCAGAGCAAGAGGTCCTGTTTTAATCCATAAAGGCTCACGGCATAGAGCCCAAAGATACGTCTTAGAGGGATTACCTGCAATTGCGATAGTCTCAAAAAAGTGGCGACTGAATGAGTAGTGTCCCTCAAGCGACCTTTAGAGCTGTTATTTTAAGAATTTGCTTTTTCTCCTTAAAGATTCTGTCCAGAGCCTAAGCAAACCCTCTCATTTTAGCCACTCTAATATGCTCTATTCTGAACTGCTTTTTGAGTGGCAAAATTGCTTATTAGGCGACGGCTGGCTGTTGTTTTGCTTGGAAGTGAGAGATGGCTTTTGCTTGCCAAAATGGGCTATGCTAGTGCCCGACTGCATTGTGCTAATCACTGCTTCTCAGTGCTGAAAACGCAATCGCTGTCACGGAAAACCTCTCTTGTGGTGCGCTTTCCACCAACATATTAGGATACTAATATCAGAGGTATATTGAAACCTATAGTGGGTAGGTCACTGCACGGCAAAACAGTGCGTTAAACGCAACAACGACACGCGCAAAAAATCCCTAAGAGGGGTCTATCCTATTGGCGCAAAAACGCTCCAAACATATGTTGAAAAGCCCTGAAAATCCCCGCTTTTATATAGGGGGATAGGGTAGGTGGAGAGCAACAAACCTTCGCAACTCAAACGCCTATATAATAGGGGGTATAGAAAAAATCCAGCTATCCCCAATCACCGCGCTGCCAGAACGTTGCACCGCTTGTAAACCCTCTACAACCAAAAAGCAACCCAAACCACAAACAGAAACACAAAAGCAACATTTCAGCGCAATCCACCACTTGATGATGTACTAAGCAAACACTCTCTTCATCTAACTAGTAAAAAATAAACCACCACAAACAACAACCAAACTCACAGTCTTTATACTTTATATACTCTTTTAACATACTTTTGCGGTACGGGATACAACGTGACAGCCCAAAACCAAGCCCAAACAGAAACAAACCAAAGCCTACCAACAAACTACACACCACTTGAGCTAGAAAAAGAAATCAGAGAATTCTGGACAAAAAACCAAATCCGCCAAAAACTAGAAACCAAAAAAAACCCAAAAGGCAACTTGGGCTACGTGGAAGGACCACCAACCCTAAACGGCATCCCACACATCGGACACGCACGCGGACGCATAATGAAAGACATCCGCTACCGATACAAAACAATGCAAGGCTACTACATGCCGTTTTGGGCAGGATGGGACTGCCAAGGCTTACCCGTAGAACTAGAAGTCGAAAAAATCCTCGGAGTCCGCAACAAACGCGAATCCATAGAAAAATTCGGCATGGAACGCTTCATCGAGGAATGCAAAAAAGCCATCATGCGCTACCACCAAATGTGGCTACAAGCCGACAACAAACTCGCCATAGCCATAAACCAAGAAAAAGCCTACTGGACATACAAAGACCCATACATCGAACGCGAATGGCACATCCTAAAACGCGCATGGGAACAAAACCTGCTTGAGGAAGGTCATTATGTTGTTGCTTACTGTCCAGGATGCCAAACCAGCCTCAGCAGCGCCGAAGTCGGCTACGAAGGCAGCTACAAAGAGGTTGAGGATCCATCACTTTATTTCAAGTTCAAGGTTGCAGGCACAAAAAACGAATATTTCCTAGTCTGGACAACAATGCCCTTCACCATCATCACCGACACCATGCTCGCAGTTCAGCCAAACGCTGAATACGTAAAAGTCCAAGTCGGCGACGAAATCTGGATAATGGTCAAACAACGCGTAGAACCAGTTATGGCTGAGTTAGAAATCACCAAATACCAAACCAAAGAAACCATGCCAGGCACCAGCCTAGAAGGCACAGCATACGATTACCCACTCAAAGACATAATCCCAAAACAGGCAGAAAACGAAACCAAACACCCCTTAGTCCACAAAGTCATAGGCGAAGACTTCGTCGACGTCAACACAGCCACAGGCGTAGTACATCTTTCGCCTGGCAACGGCGAAGACGATTTCTGGGCTGCGCAACGCAGAGGAGTCCCAATCTACGCACCGTTCGATGATGAAGTCAAATTTACCAAAGACGCAGGAGCCTTCGCAGGAGTGTTTGCCCGCGACGCAGACATGCTCGTGGTTGAAGAGCTGCGCAACCGTAACGCCTTTGTTAAAGTCAAAAAACTAAAACATGAATATCCAACCTGCTGGCGTTCACACCACAAACTGGTTTGGCTAGCACGCAAAGAATACTTTTTACGCACCGACAAAATAAACAGCAAGGTGCTTGAGGCAGCAAACAAAGTTGAATACTACTTTGATGAACCAAAAAACCGCTTCTTAGCATTCTTAAAAGAGGGCAAACCATGGTGCATCAGCCGCGAACGCATCTGGGGCACACCCTTGCCAATGTGGACATGCGAAAAATGCGGCAACCAGCGCCTTGTGGGAAGCAAAAAAGAACTAATCGAAAGCGCACAAGAGCCAATTCCAAACGACTTTGAGCTACATAAACCATGGGTTGACCGAGTTACGCTAAAATGCGAGAAGTGCGGCGGAATTATGCGCCGAGAAGACTTCGTGCTTGACACATGGCACAATAGTGGCGCTTCACCGTACGCACGATTCAGCGACAATGAGTATGAGAAGTTTATCCCAGCAGATTTCTTAACAGAAGGCATCGACCAAACTCGCGGTTGGGCAAACTCGCTGCTTCTCGAGAATGTTATCTTGACTGGAAAAGCTCAAGCGCCATACAAGGCGTTTCTGTTTCAAGGGTTAACGCAGGATGCAAAAGGCAGAAAGATGAGCAAAAGCTTGGGCAACGTGGTGGAAACCAACAAGCTGCTTGAGAAAAACAGCGCAGACCTGTGCCGCTTCTACATGATACGCAAGTGTTCACCGATTGATTTCATGAACTTTGACATGCAAGAACTCAACCGCAGATCATACCAAGTGCTCTCAACACTTTACCACTTAAGCAGGTTCTTTATGCAGAACGCAACCTTTGACGAATTCAATCCCAAAAAGTTCAATTTAGATTGGGCGCTAGAGACAAAGAAGCTTCAGACAGCTGACTGTTGGCTTCTGTCCAAGTTGCAGGACAAAATTGAAGATTACACAAACAAGCTTGAACGATGCGAATTTAATGCCGCTGTGGCTGTTTTGGATGATTTCGTTATTGAAACGTTAAGCAGACTTTACGTACCCATGATTCGCAAAGAACTCTGGACCGATGAACCCGAAACTTACGAGCGCCGACAAACCATCTACGCATTGCTACATCACACCCTAAAGACAGTAACGTTGCTGTTTAACCCTGTTACGCCGTATCTTAGTGAAGCCTTATTCCAGAAGGTTTACAGGCAACTTGAGCCAGAGTTGCCTGAATCAGTGAATTTTGCTGTTTGGCCAACTGCAGATGAAAGGTTCCGCAATAAAGCCTTAGAGGAACAATTTGATATTCTGTTAAAAGTAGTTTCGATAGCGTATGCTGCTAGGCAACAGGGCAAACTCAAGCGCAGATGGCCTCTTGCTAAGGCAATTGTGGTTGCCCCAAAAATCGTTCTGGATGCGCTAAAGAGTCTTGAGAGTTTGTTCTTAGAACAGATCAATGTTAAATCTGCTGATTACATGACACAGACTCCCGAGTACGTTGAAAGCGAGAATTGGGTAAGTGCTCAAGAAGACGACATAAACGTGTTTGTTAGCGCACAGCGGGATGAAACATTGTTGGGTGAGGGCATAATGCGTGACTTGGCGCGTCGTGTGCAAGCTTTACGCAAGGAGATGGGCTTTGTGCCAACAGACGTTTTAGAATCGGTGCACATTGCTGAATTGGATGCTGAGAGCATAGAGCTCTTGGAGCCCTATTTGGATGAGATGGCAGGGTTAGTGCGCGCTCGAAAAGTGTATTTACATGTTAGCCAAAGTGAAGTTGAAGCTGACTGGCAGCAGTCAGAGCTTGATGGCAAAAAAATCTTCATAAACATCCACTGAGGCACCAATTTGGAACAAGAAAAAAACAACAACCACTACCACAAGTGTCCTCACTGTACCTGCATTTTTTTCACCCAAGCTGACCTGCAAAAGCATCTTGCACGTTTTGGCAGCAATCACGAACAGCATGAGTATTCTTACAAGAAAACGCACGGCAGACTAGAACACGGTTATGGCGAAGAGTAGCTCTCTTTTTCTTTAGCCCCCCCTTATTTATACTCTAAATGGCCGCGTTTGTTGCTTTTCCAGCTACCCTATCCCCCTATAAAAAGGCGTTTTAGCGTAATGTTAAGCTCTTGTGACCCGCTTAGCAAGGGAAATCAATATCTATCCGATGAAAGTCAAGAGAAAAATCCTTCTAGGGTTTGTTCCAAACGTGGCTTCATCGGAAATTTTGGAAAAGTTACCAGAGGCGTATAGTTGCATGTAGATTTGTTGGAGGTTGAGTGTTGTGTTGTAGTATGGTACTGTGCCTCCAAACTCGTATGTAAATAAGTACTTTACATTTGCACGCTTGCATATGGCAATTAACTCGGTAATGTTGAAGTTTGGCGTATAAGAATCAACGGGTAAGCGTGGATACTGAAAAACGCGAATCTCGTTATCTCCATCAGCCCAAAGATAAAACCGCACCATATCTCTGCTAAAAAAATTAAACGGACACAAAACCATTATCGATTCGTTACTGTTCATGCGAGCGATAGCGTATTTTGTTGCTCCTTCAATGTCAATGTTAATTTGGTATGCTGTGAGATTGGAATAGGCGTCGTTTATGCTGTAAGCAACTGCGCCTGCCACGCAAACTATCAGCAAGACCGCTGCAAACTTTGTTTGATGTTTTCTTTTTACGTTACTTGTTGACTTCCAAGAATTTTGCAATCTACTCAGCGCGTACAGAATTAGCACTGAAGCGGATATTGCTAATGTTGGAAACAGTGGAAGCACGTAACGCCAATGTTTATTCACGATAAGAGTGAAAAAAACGAAGACAACGGCAAACCATATTAGGACATATTTATCCTCGGGTCTTCTGCGCCATGCGAGAAAAACCAGACCTAAAAGCCCTGCAACATAGAGGAAAATGGAGATAGGGTGAATTTCATTATAAGACCACACCATCTCTATAAAATAAAATATTGGCGCCGGGTAGCGTCCACTGTAAATTGATCTTTCAGGGTTGCCTACTTGCACAGCGTATATCCATTCGCCAAAGATTTTAGTTGCGTAAATTTGGTAAGCAATTACCAACCAAGGCAAAACAACCAAGAACGCTGAAACAACCAGTATTGAAAATTTTTTTAGAGATTGCTTTAACTGATTTCGAGCCAAAAACAGGATGCTCACAACAAATATAGCGAAAGCAACAAGAATTTGGTATTTTGCTAGAAAGCCAAGTCCAATTGCTATACCTGATAAAACAAGATTCTTATCTTGGCGATTTTTAAGCCAGCGAAAGAAGAAAAAAAGAGCCAAAGTTAAGAAAAATACAAGCATAGTTTCTAAAAGAGCTAGCCGCGAGAGCCAAAAGTAACCCGGCATAACACCTAAAAGGACAGCGGACAGTAAAGCAACTTTTCCGCCATAAAAACCATATGCTAATTCGAAGACCGCCCATAATGCGAGAAGAGAGAACATTAAAGAAACCAATCTCGCGGCAACCAATGTTACTCCAAGCAACTTGAAAAAGAGGAAAGTAATTATGTCAAAGAGCGGCGGATAAAACGCGTTAGCGGTGAACCTGTCGTATTCTCCCCATAATAGGAATGAACCGCCGTTTAGGTGGGCTACTTCATCCCATTCCATAGGTGTGGTTCTTAAAGCAAAAAAAGTGATAACTCCGTAGGATAAAGCAAAAATTAGAAAGGCTATCCGCCAATTGTTTAATCCTGTCTTTAGCGTGTTGAAACGCAGTTTTGAACTTGATTGACTAATCATGTTCTCAACGCTTTAAAGCCAGTCACTAATCAATTAATAGATAATGATATAAAACCTTGCAAATCCTCAGGAATTAACCTTCTCTTACCAGTGTGATGAGAAACGCTAAAATGTTTCAGCGTACCTTGTGTTTTCGACCGCCCTATGTCCTACAATGAATTAAGAAAGGATTACCTGCTTGACCGCTGGGTCGTAATCGCCAAAGAACGCAGTCGCCGACCGACCGATTTTGCCAAACCCAGACTTTCCTCGCCAAAAACAACAGTTTGCCCTCTATGCGTTGGCAATGAGCACATGACACCGCCAGCCGTAATGCTTTATCTTAAAGAGAACGGCGAAATAAAGAAAAGTCAAGATCAGCTTGTTGGTGAGCGCCCTAAAAACTGGCTTGTCCGCGTCATTCCAAACCTTTACCCCGCGTTCACTCCGCCCAGAGACCATGGCGAGCTATGTAGAGTCCAGGAGAGTTATACCCTCTGTGACGCGGTCGGTCACCACGAAGTTATAGTTGAGTCCCCCAAACATAATGATGAGCCAGCAGAAGCTGAGTTATCCCAGCTTGAACTTGTCATAAACGCCTACATCGATAGGCTAAAAGAATTAAGCGCGAAACCGTATGTTAAGTATGTCTCGGTTTTTAGAAATTATGGATTGGAAGCTGGGGCATCCTTATCTCATGCTCACAGTCAAATTATCGCAACACCCATGGTGCCAAATACTATCCAAGAAGAGCTAAAAGCCAGCGAGGATTACTACGACCAACACGGCAAATGTTTTTACTGTGATATAATTGAGAAAGAAACCAAGAGTCCACGGCTTATCTTAGAGAACAGTGATTTTGTAGTTTTCTGTCCTTATGCCAGCGTAAACCCTATGGAGTTTTGGATTGTTCCAAAAAAACACGCGGTAAACTTCCTGAACTTGACTGAAGCGGAGGTTTCAGCCTTCGCGGGAACCCTTAAAGTAAGCCTCAAAGCGCTAAAGGAATTAGTCAATGACCCTCCATACAACTTTGGCTTTCACCTGTCTATCAATACTCAAAAACATGACAGTTACCATTGGCACTTGGAGGTTTATCCTAAACTTGCCATCTGGGCTGGTTTTGAAAAGAGCACAGGAATCTACATCAACACAGTCACGCCCGAAACGGCGGCAGAAAGCCTCAGGAATGCAATCAAACTCTAAACTAGGGCAATTTCTCGCAAGTGATTTGGTTTTATCCCTAAAACGTCTTCCACGTATGCACGCAGAGGCTCACCGACGCTCCAAGCCTGTGAAATGCAGCCTCTAGGCAGATTTGGGGCATCACAATCGTAAATTTCACTTATTGTGCCTAAACCGCCCTGATGAATCCCGATTGTGAATAAGGGCAAAACAAAGGTATTCAGCATATATTTGCGTGCTTTTGAGGTGTAATCGTTAACTTTGAGGAAAGCAGTTACGTATGGTCCTAACAACCAAGGCCAAATCGTACCATTGTGATATGCTGTGTCTCTGCTTCGCCTGTCACCAACGCATTTGCCGACAAACTTTGGGTCATCCAAAGACAAGGTTCTTAAGCCGTAAGGAGTCGCAAGTTCACGGCTCACCACATCAACAACTTTCATGCTTCTGTCCTTATCAAGCATAGTGAAATCAAGTGAAACGGCGAATATTTGGTTGGGACGAAGCGACGTATCCGTCTCTTTTGCTTCAAGAACATCAAAAAGACACCCTTTTTTTGCGTTCCAGAATTCCTCATTGAAACTCTTACGCGCCTGACTTGCCATCAAAGCATATTGCTCAGCCAAATTTTTCTCGCCAAATTTGTTTGCTAAAAGCTCCATCGTACGCAACGCATTATACCATAATGCTTGGATTTCTACCGCTTTTCCAGCTCTAGGCGTAATAATGTCCTCTCCCACTACCGCATCCATCCAAGTAAGTCTCGGACCATGCATCAGCAAGCCATCGTCGTCTAAGCGTATACCAAACATTGTCCCCCTCTGATGGCTCTCAATTATTTGCTGCAGTTTTTCCCATAACTGCTCTTTAGCAAAATCAAAGTCACCCGTGTATTTTAGATATTGCAACACTGCGTTAACATACCAAAGCGTTCCGTCAACAGTGTTGTAAACTGGCTCACCAGTCTTGTCTGCAACAAAATTAGGAATAACACCACCTTTTAGATAACGCATGAAGTCTTGCAGGATATCCTTAGCTTCGTTGAACTTTCCAGTCACCAGCAGTAACCCCGGAAGCGAGATAAAGGTGTCTCTCCCCCACGGTTCAAACCAGTGGTACCCTGCAATGACAGCTTTTCTGCCCTTGCTGTTCTGAACCAAAAAAGAATCAGCTGCAAGCAGAAGCCAGTTTAGCCAATCGCTCATCGGCGCTTCTGTATGGTCGTAGTAAAATTTAGCCATCAATTCAAGTTTTTGGTTTAGCTCTTCAGTGTAAGTTTTGGTAATTTTTTTGATTGTATCACCAACAGAATCCAAAACAGCCCTTGCTTCTTGGCGGTCACTGCTAACAGTGCATGTTATCGCAAACTCTTTTCCAGTTTTAGGCGGCACCTGCAACTCAAAGTATCCTGGTTGGAACAAATCATCAAACTCTGCTTCGCCCCGTAACGCCTCTTCACGGTAATGCAGGCGCTCGACCCAGTTCACTCCAGCCCTGAATTCGCCGTCTGTTGAACGACAAACCATAGTTGCTCGTTGCCGCTCAAAATCTACTTGGAACTCTTTAGCTGCGCTTTTTTGGGTAAAGCCCAGAGGAGCTCGCTTTCGGTCGACGACTGTGTGGTAGTAGCGGCATGTCAATAGCGGGTAAACCTTAACTAAAATGTCCGATGTATTGCTGTTGAAAATGTGGTAATTAATTACGACGGCATTCTTCTTTTGTGGCAAAAAAACCGTTTTGCTCAAAGCAACCTTGCCGCAGTCATACTTGTAAGTTGGGTAGGGGGCAATCGAGAACTGCTCAATCAACTTATAGCCATGAGGGAACATTGCGTTACCGAACTCGTTAGAGCCCAACCGATACGTGGTTTTGTCCACGATTATGTCCTCGTCAAGCTTTGAGAGGCACACTGTACGGTTATGTGGAGGATTCAACGCGGCAACAAGCAAACCATGATACTTACGCGTGTTTATTCCCGGTATAGTTGAGGAGGCGTAGCTTCCTAAGCCGTTCGTTATGAGCCATTCTTTGTTTATTACATCATTAAAACGTGACAAGCTTTCGTTTGTAAGGATTATGGCCGGCGTTTTCATGGCATCAGCTTTGCAATATTTTTGTCACGCGGAGCCATAAAATAGTTCGCCACTGGAACACATTTTGTGCGAAACATCAAGAAATGCGGCTTTGTAAGTTTATATTCCGTTAGTGTTTCAGCGTAGCCCATGCCCTTCGCAAAAACCAGTTCTGCGGTATCATAGACTTTGAGGAATTCAGGCGAAACCTCTTTTTTAAGTAAGCCAACAGCGTCAGTGCCGGTGGTTATAACTTCGTCAGCAAGCTTATCCATGCCTGAAATCTTCACATCCTCCATTGTTGCATCATTAATCACTGGTCCACCTTTAACTACGTATGTGACTTTCAAACCCATGTTCTTTAATTGCTCAACCAACAAGGTGTCAAAAACAATTTCGCCAGCATTATCCGCTAAGAACAAGACACTGTTAGCTTTTTTTGCCAACTCATAAGCCTTGTCAATATCGTCAATAACTAAATCTTTAGCGGCTTGCCTCATGCAAGCGGCCAGGTTTTTTAGTGCAAACTTGTGGCCTGGAATGTCAAACTCCATAATGTTGCCCACAATAGCGCACAGGCAAGCCTTCTTGAACCGTTCTTGCTGATTGTAGCCTGCTTCAACCATTTTCTTTAGTTGGGGCAACATCCTGAGTGCTGTGGCATTCGCCAATTTTTTGTTGTATTTGTATGGGTCGTTGTTGCCTGTTAGCTCTCTGATTATGCGGTCTCGTTTGGTTCCCAAATCTGCTGCCACTGAGGTCGGCTTGAATTCACGATTCAGTAGCTTAGTGACTTCAGCCAAACACCTAAAACGCAGAGCTGGATTTGTTGTGGCTTGGTACGTTTGCACTTGCGCCCGTGCAAGAAGGCAGGATTCGCATTCCGGTTCTACTTTCAAGGGTATTCACGCGTTATTGCTTTGTTGCGTCGGCAAATGCACGCATCACACTATATGGGTCTTTCGCTTTCACAATTCCGCTCGCAACCAAAACACCCTGTGTTCCAAGCTTTAATGATACTGACACGTCTTCACCTTGGCTAATCCCTGCGCCACACAAAATTATCATGTTCGGCTCGATTTTTCGTACAAGGTCAACCGTGTTGGTAACTACTTGAGGTTGCGCTTTTGACACTGGAATGCCTGTCCCAATCAATTCAGGCGGTTCAATAGAAACAATGTCCGATTTTAATGCTGCAATAGAAGCGCTCACCGCGGGGTTGTTAGCACAAACACAAGAAACAAGACCCTTCTCCTGTGTTAACTTTATTATTGTATCAATATCTGCAAGTTTAAGCTGCCTCTCAGAGTGATTAATCAAAGTACCCACAGCACCTGCCTCTTGAACGGATTCTACAAGGACATGCCCAGTGTTGCTGCCCGGTTGAATCGGGTCAATGTGCTGAGCGAAAACTGGAATTTCAACCGCTTGAGCAACCTTTGCGAGGTCAGCAAGTTGAGGCGCAACTACTATGCTGACGCCTGTTTCTTTGTGTACTTTTTCGGCTTTCTGTGCAAGTTCAACGGCTCTTTTACCTGTTGATTCAAGGTAGGTCTTAAAATTCACGATAATGATAGGCGTTTGTAACTTCAACGGTTTTTCCTCGCTTAAAAAATTAAAGGGAAAGTGTTAATATCATTTGCCTTCCCCCACAGAAAAAGCTTACATGCTTGCCTACGAAACAGACGCTTTCATGTCTAAAGGAGCCCTTTTAGCTGTGGCTTCAGTTAACATACCAATGAGTCGCCCGTTTTTAACCACAGCCGCCCTGCTGTAACCCTTCTGCTCCATAACTTTCATAGCGGTAATCATTGATTCGTCTCCTTGCAGATTAATCAGAGGCGTGTACTTGAGGTCCCTTGCAAGAGTGCTCGTCGGGCTCTTTTGTGCTTTCACAATCTCTGTAAGCACATCTCGGTCGTTGATCACTCCGACAGCTCTGTTGCGCTCGGTAATTAAGACAGAAGTCACACCATTTTGAAGCATTTTACCGACCAGTTCCGCTACAGTCTCCGATGTTGATGCGGTAACAGCTGGAAGTTTAGTGCCTGCTTGACTGCTTATCTCCGTTATGTCGATGCCTCTTTTCCATATATCGTTTAGCATCTCACTGACACGTTCAATTTGACTAGCATCACTGGAATAGAATGTGTCTTCTAAATAGAAGGCAGATTCGGTGCCGAAATCGCTTAATGGCGGCATCTTAAACATGAACAGGTGGTTGTCGTCAACAAGCATCATGGTCAAGTAGCTTATGGGTACGTGTTTGATTTCATAGTACTGTGAAAGTTTCTGTGCTGGCTCGAGGTTATCAAGGTCAATAGATGCCATTATGCGAACCCGTAAATCCTTTCCGAAGAATTTGCTTAGTGGGTCATTTTCGGCCAGTCTGTTGATACTCTGTGAGGAGGTAATTATGACAACTTCCTTCTTGGCAGACTCTAAAACTTTAGTTACTTTCGACCAAGCTTCTTCAGCACCTTTTATAACCACAGTTTCGCCAATAGGAATCCCGCTTTTTAGCTCATCTATGCGTCTTGAGGCATCAACGCCGCTCTGCCACATCTGCACAAAAAAAGCCTTCAAAACTGAGATAAACATTTTATCGTTTATCCATAAGCCTTCATCTTCAAGGTTAAGCACTGAGGCTTCGTTTCCGAACGGTGCATACAAGATAGCTTCTTCCTCATCTTTTATTAGAAAGCGTGGGAAAAACTTGGGGCTCATTCCGACGTGCCGAAGTTTAAAATTTAATTTTTCTTCTGAAATATTTCGGTCAATTCGCTCTACTACTTTGAGGTTTTCTAAGGAAATGTCTGTTATTATTTGGAATTGTACGTTGCGTTCTCGTGAGGGTATGACAGTTGCATCAAAGATTCCCGCGATGTCTTCTTGGATTAGCCCCAGCGAGGTTGTTAAAAAGATTACTTCTGATTTTGATTCCTCAATCATACTGAGCATTTTAGAATGAATCTTCTTCTTGCCCGTAATTATAGAGAATTTTGCTACTGGATACTCAGACTCAGGCGCACTGATGGATTGCCATGCAGTTAAAAGATTCTGCTTTTGTTCACTAAGGCTGGCAACCTCATTCTTTTTAGTGTTAATAAAATTATCAACTAAAGTCTCAAAGGGAACAATCGTGAATCTGGTTGGTCTTTCTAGGGTTGCTTCAATGAAACCTTTTTCTTGCAGTTTCTTGAATGTACGGTAAGCTTGAACTCGCTCCATCTTGAGCCTTTTCGCAACGAAACTAGTTGATTGCACTCCGCTTTTGGCGAGGAACATGTAAACTTGGATTTCTCTTTTAGACAATCCGAGGACTTGTAGAAAGCGCGTGACGTCTTTTTCGCTCATGAGCACTCGCCATACAAAACCCGCAATTTGCTGTATTGAAACAGTGTTATACGCATTAATAAATTGTATCTTTTTTGACACTACAAAACACAATAATGCAATCAAGCCAGCTTCTTTTGTGAGGCATCATTGTCGATTTTTGCTTTTTTAGCTGTTTTCCATGACTGCCGAACACAACTTGGATAATCACCAAATTCATTAAGCAAGCGCTTAAGAAAATCTACTGTCCTATCATCCGTCAAATATCCGCTGCCGAAATCGCCATACTGTACTTGCAAGTTTGCAATTTCTTTATCGCGCTCCACTTTAGCGATGATGGAGGCTGCAGAGACAACCGGATAAGTCAAATCGGCTTTATGCTTGGAAGTAATTTTAGTTTTGATGGTGAGGCACTCGCGGATATGATTTTTGAACCTGTCTTCAAGCACGTCAGCTGCATCAACATATACCTCGTCGGGTTTTAGGGCTTGGATTACTTGCGCCATCACTTGCGCTTCCAGACGGTTGAGTTTGTGAAGCCTTCGGGTACTTTGCACCACCTTGTCAATTTGGCTGGGGGCAACTTTGATTATGTGATGGCTTTCTGCCAGTTCGATAATTTCAGGATACAATGCTTCTCTCTTCTTAGATGTGAGAAGTTTTGAATCTTTAACACCGAGTTCAGTAAGAAAGTGCAGGTTCTCACTTTTCATGGCGATGCCAGCGACTACTAAGGGACCAATAACGCACCCTCGACCAGCTTCATCAACACCTGCCACCAGCATCTTCTCACTTCGTCCTTAGTTGAATGGGTTAGACTTGTAGGCTATAATGTTTTTCTAAAACATCCAGTTCTACACAAGTATGTACAACTTGCTGGTTCGAAGATGCAACTATCCATTGTTTTGCTGAACCCAAAATCTTAACCATAAATTATTATTAAGTCATCGTTAATTTAACAATGTGCCAAGGAGTTATCGCTAATTGAAGCAATTCCTCATAACCCCATCAGCAGGCAAACGCTTAATCGCAAAAGCGCTGGCAACCCACCCAACAATCCAGAATGCGTTAAGAAATAGCACGCTCGTTATCATAGCTGGAACCACAAACGGTTACTTAGCCGAAGAAATTCTAAACTCGATTGGAGCAAAGGGCTTCTCAAGAAAACGCTTCTTCCGAGGCTTAACCATGCCCCCCAACAAACCAGTGACTAAAGAGGGGCGCTTGGCAGATGAGAGCCAGTTTCCTGGAGACGTCGTAATCGTTAAGGGCAAGTGGCAGAAAGGCAAAACAATAGCTGACATTGTGGATTCATTAAAGAAAGGCGACGTTATCGTTAAAGGTGCGAACGCTGTGGATTTAACGCATAAACAGGCAGCATTGCTTATTGGGCATCCTAAAGCGGGAACTGCTGGGTTATCTTTGCCAGCGGTTGTTGGGCGTCGTGTAAAACTTATTGTTGCAGTCGGGCTTGAGAAACGCGTAAACGGCGACTTAAACGCTATAGCTATGAGGCTAAACGAGCCAGGAGCAGATGGCTACCGCTTCTTGCCGCTACCAGGCGAAGTATTCACAGAACTTGATGCACTAAAGCTTCTTTGCGGAGTTGAAGCTGAGTTGATTGCGGCAGGCGGCGTCAACGGCGCAGAAGGCTCATGTTGGATAGAGGTTTACGGCTCAAAAGAGCAAGAAGCCGCGGTTGAAGCGGTTTACAATTCAGTGGCTAATGAGCCAGCCTTCAGCTTAGATGACCTTTAGAGTTGCTCTTTGCTCCAGTATTCTGCCAGCGCTGATAGAGCCTTTTCAAACAAGTAATCCTCAGGCATTACGTCAACTTGTATGCCCATTTCCTTCAACGCTTGAGCTGTGGTGGGTCCAATAGCAACCGTTGTCACTTTGCCGTTTATCATACCACGTAAGGTTTCCATAGATGCTTTTTCCGAGAGCATTTTAAAGATGTTCTTGGCGCTTAACCCGCTGCCGAAAACTATAGCATCAATTCTCTGCTGGTTTAGGTCATCAAAGAATTTTTGTCTCAATTCATCGTCCACGGGTAGTCCTGATTCGTAAACATAAATTTCCTCTACGTCTGCACCCATTTTTTTTAGCTTTTGCATTAGGGTCGGTGCAGCGTTGCTGGTTCGAGGAATTCTTATACGTTTGTTATGAATGGCTCTTCTTTGCAAGCTCTCGATTAAGCCTTCTGAACTGTATTTTATCGGCACCAAATCCACATGTACGTGGTAATCTTTCAGTGCCTCTGCTGTTCGTGGACCAACCGCAATAACAAACGCTTTAACCAAACCTTGTTGCAATTTGTCAACTTGATTTAGTGTTTCTGCCGCTTCGAATAGGTATTTTATGCCATTAGTGCTCATTAAAATAACATAATCAACCTGTCCGCTTTGCAACTCAGCAATAAATTTCTCTACAGCAGACAAATTGCTTAAACCCTTAATCTCAATGGCAGGAATGTAGTAAGGTATACCGCCTTTTGCCTTGATTAATTCGCCTGCTTCTTCGGCCTGCCCAGCGGGACGAGTTATAGCAACGGTCCTACCTTTCAAGCTAGGGGCTTTTTGAACCATGCCAGTTTCCTACCTAAGTTTGCAACGTCACCAATCACGATGACAGATGGCGGCTTGATTTGCTTTACTTCTGCCTCGGCAACGACAGCTTTCAGAGTACTTATCAGAGTTCTTTGCTGCGGATAGGTTCCTGACTCGACAATTGCCACCGGCTTATCTGGGCGCACTCCGCCCTCAAGCAACTTGCTCACGATGTCATCTAACGATTCAACACCCATCAAGATAACCATCGTGTCAACTGCGTCAGCGATTTTTGCCCAATCAATCACGCGCTCAGCATCACCAGCTCGGTGACCCGTAATAATCGCCACTGAAGAAGCGTAATCGCGGTGTGTTAACGGTATGCCAGCGTAAGCAGGAGCCACAACTGCAGAGCTAACACCTGGCACAACCTCAAACTCGATGCCCTTCTCGGCGAGCGCTTCCGCTTCTTCGCCACCTCTCCCGAAAATGAATGGGTCGCCACCTTTTAATCGCACAACTTTGCCACCCTTTTGAGCTTTCTCGATTATAAGTTCAGTAATCTTGTCTTGTGGAACTTCATGCTTACCTGTGCGCTTGCCCACATAGATTTTCTCGGCTTTTTTAGGTGCCAAATTAAGGGTTTCTTCGCCGACCAGTCTATCATAGATTATGACATCGGCTTCTTTGATGAGTTCAACTGCTTTAACAGTGAGCAGTTTTGGGTCGCCTGGTCCAGCGCCCACAAGGTAAACTCTACCAAACACCATACTTTTCCCTCCACTCCTTCTCGAACTCTTTAGCACCTTGCCTAATCAGTGCTTCACCGACTCTTCTGCCTAACTCTTCAGCTTGAGCCAAAGTGCCCTCTGCTGACGCACTGATTTTCTCGCCTCTGTTGAGCGCGAAGATGCAGCCAAAAAGTGACAACGAATCGCCAGTGGCGTGCCCGACAGCGCCTATTGGAACACGGCAACCGCCTTCGAGGCTAAGGACGAGACTGCGTTCAGCTGTAATCTCGGCGCGTGTCGCCTTATCTTCCACCCTCTGCAAGATTTCTATAACATTTGTATTGCCTTCTTTTGCAACAATCGCCAAGGCTCCCTGTCCCGCTGCCGAAGGAAACTGGTCCAGTGGTAAGCGTTCGGTTATTTCGCTTGTTATGTTCATGCGTTCTAACCCTGCTTCAGCAATTACAATCCCTGCCAGCTCGCCCGTCCCAACCTTTCTGATTCTTGTGTCAACGTTACCCCTGATGGGTTGGACTTCTAAGTCTGGACGCAAGAACTTGATTTCCGCAAGTCTCCGCAGGCTACCCGTGCCAACGACTGCGCCGTGAGGCAAAGCGTTAAGCGGAATTTTACCTTTAGAAATGAAAACATCACGTTGTGAATCCCTCTTGGGAATCGAAGCTAAAACAGTGCCAGTCTGCCGCTCAACGATAGGCACATCCTTTAAGCTGTGAACCGCAAAGTCAACTTCGCCGCTGACTACTTGTTGGTCAATTTCTTTCTCGAAAATGCCTTTGCAATCGATGGCAAAAAGTGGTTTACCGTGTTCTTTGTCGCCTGTAGTTTTGATTATTTTAAGCTTAAAATCGATGTTTGGGCAAGTCTGCTTAATTTTTTCTAAGACACGCTCAGTCTGGACTATTGCAAGTTTGCTTCCTCGAGTGCCAACAGTCAAAATCACGGAAATTACCTCTTCTTTGACGCCGCTTTGAGGGCTATATCAAAAGCGTTTATCGTGTGTTTTATTTCTTCTTGTGAATGTGCGGCGGAAACAAAGCATGTTTCGAATTGTGCTGGTGGGATAAACACGCCCTGCCGCAACAGCTCTTGGAAGTACGTAGTAAACGTTTGTGTGTCAGATTTTTTGGCACTTACATAGTCAGTAACCGGCTCTTTGCTGAAGAATATCTGGAACATGGATGCGATGCTGTAAACTTGCGCTGCAAGCTTGTGCCCTGCGGACAGGTCAATTAAGGCTTTTTTTAGTTCTTGGCAGTTTCTCTCCAGTTTAGGGTAAATTTCACTTTTCTTTTTGCTTAGGATTTTGAGGCTGGTGAAGCCAGCGGTTGCTGAAACTGGGTTGCCGCTAAACGTGCCCGCCTGATACACTTTACCGACTGGCGAAACATTCTGCATAATTTCCTTCTTGCCGCCAAAGGCTGCCAGCGGAAAGCCGCCGCCGAGCACCTTGCCAAGCGTTGCCATGTCAGGTTTCACGTTAAAGTATTCTTGTGCGCCGCCAAAAGCCAAACGGAAGCCAGTAATTATTTCGTCAAAAATCAGAACTATGCCGTAATCGCTTGTAAATTTCCTTACGGAATTTAAATAGTTGCCCTTGGGAAGAATCAAGCCAGCGTTGCCCATAACAGGCTCAATGATGAGTGCTGCAATTTCGTTGCCTTCACGCTTAAACGTGGCTTCTATGGCTTCAACATCGTTGTAAGGTAATACGAGTGTGTTCTTGGTTGTGTCCTCGGGGACACCCAGCGATGTGGGCGTGCCAAAAGTTGTAGCACCCGAACCCGCCTTCACGAGCACGTTATCGTGGGCGCCATGGAAGCATCCCTCAAACTTCACGATTTTTTTTCGACCCGTGTAACCTCTAGCGGTTCGGACAGCATGCATTGTAGCTTCAGTGCCAGAGCTAACAAGCCGAAGCATCTCCATACAGGGTGAAGCTTTCTGGATTAATTCGGCAAATTCAACCTCGCGTTCTGTGGGAGCTCCGTAAAGTGAGCCTTTGGCGAGTTGGCTTTTTACTGCTTCCATGATTTCTGGGTAAGCGTGCCCAAAAAGCAAAGCCCCATAAGCCATGCAGTAATCAACGTATGCTTTGCCGTCAGCATCGTACATTTTTGCTCCTTGAGCGTACTCAACAAAGAAGGGGTAAGGCTCAAAAGCTCTAACAGGACTGTTTACACCGCCCGGCAGAATATTTTTTGCCCTTTCAAAGAGAGCTTGTGATTTGCTTTCTTTCAAGTCTGATTCAACCACGATTTAACATCTTTAGCGTGATAGGTAATGATTAGGTCTGCGCCTGCGCGTTTTATGCTTGATAATATCTCTTGAATGATGGTTTTCTCGTCTATCCAGCCGTTCTGTGCGGCGGCTTTAACCATCGCGTATTCGCCACTCACGTTGTAGGCAACCACGGGCACGTTAAAGTTCGCTTTCGCAAGAGCAATGATGTCTAAGTAAGCTAAAGCTGGCTTAACCATAACCATATCTGCACCCTCACTGATGTCGAGCTCTATTTCTCGCAATGCCTCTTTTTGACTACTTTGGCTCATCTGATAGCTTCGGCGGTTTCCAAACTGGGGCGTTGACTCTGCTGCTTCTCTAAACGGACCATAAAAGCCAGACGCGTACTTTGCAGAATAAGCCATAATCGCCACTTGCTCAAAACCTGCATCATCTAACGCCTCGCGGATGGCGCCGACTTGGCCATCCATCATAGCTGAAGGCGCAACAATGTCCACACCTGCCTCAGCTTGGCTAACCGCAACCTTACCGAGCACATCGAGAGTCTGGTCGTTTAGGGCCTCGCCGTCTTTGATTAAGCCACAGTGTCCGTGACTCATGTACTCGCACAGGCAAACATCCCCTATAACCACAAGCTCATCTCCAAGGGCTTTTTTCAATTCGCGCGCAACTTTTTGGATGACGCCGTCTTTGGCAAACGCGCTGGTGCCAACTTCGTCCTTTTTAGCTGGTACTCCGAAGAGAATGACTCCTTTTATTCCCTGTTCAAGCGCATGCTTCCCCTCATTGGCCACTTGTGCAATTGGCAGGCGACTGTAGCCAGGCATGGATTCGATAGGTACGGATTTTTTGATGTTTTCGTCCACAAAGATAGGGTGGATTAGGTTGCTTGGTTGTATGGACACTTGGTTTAGCATGTCGCGTATTGCTTTTGTTTTGCGCAGTCTTCTCATACGTACAGTTGGAAAACTCATTCCTTGATTTCTCCTCTTTCTATGATTTTCATGGATAACTGCTGTGCCACGTCAAATTTACCTTCGACTAAAGCGTCTTTGATGGCTTCGTTATTAAGTATCTCGAATAACAGGTTACGCCTAACCTTCGGGTCAGAGAACCGCTCTTTGAGTATACGACGTAGCTCATCCTGGAGATCTATCTCGGCCAAATCCTGAATTGTAATAAACTTCTCAATCCGCTCCCTTAGCACTCGTGCCATGGCTGGGCTTCTGCCTCCCGTGGAAATGGCAACTTTTACGTCGCTAATATGTGCCACCGCGGGAAGAATGAAATCGCTAAGGACAGGGTTATCAACTGAGTAAACCATGCAACCATAAGACTTTGCGGTTTTAATCAGTTCAAGGTTAAGTTTGCTGTTGTCAGTGGTTGCCAAGAGAATGTCAGGCTTGGGGTTTAAGCTGTCAACGAAAGCCTTAGCGTCCTTGATTTCTGTTTTTAGAAGGGCCACCTTTCCTTCTGCCTCAAGCCTCTGCATATCTTCTGAAAAGTCCCTGCTGATAACCCAGATTTTTGCGCCTGAATCAAGAGCGCTCTGGGTTTTGCGGTAAGCCTCCGAGCCTCCACCGATTACCATAACGGTTTTACCATCAAGCTTAAGGTCTATGAGCAACTTTGGTTTTTACCACCTTCAGAAGCGTTAAGCCCATAGTCGGTTAGTAGATTTTTGAATTTTTCCGTAAGCAAGTCGTAGTCAACTTTAACCTGCATCGGTGGTGAGGCAATCTTCACAAGCAAATCCAAATCAATGCTACTTTCAACAGCGCTAATGGCTTGAGCGCCAAAATCGTCATATCGAATTTCAATTTCCGGAATCATGCCTCTGGATTGCAAATTCAAACGCGGCACCATCCCTAACAATTCAACGCCTGCATTCTTGAATGCTTGTTGCATGGTTTGTTTTATTTCGTCTGTTAAGTAGCTGATGTATAGCTTGTTTAGGATGACGCCTGTTACGTTTACGCCTAAATGTTTTAGGATGCTCACGTGATTTAGGGTATTAATAAGTGCGCCCTCGATGCCTTCCATATCACAACCCACCACAAGAACGGTTGATGCGCCCAAAGCCGCGGCAACCTCAACAGTGGACATTGGCCGTTTATATTTTTCATTGAGCAACCCAGTGAAAGCGCTCATGGCTCCTTCAACAAGCAAGAAATCGTACTTTCTGCTCGCCTGCTCTATAGCTTGCTCGACTGGCATCCATCCACTTCCGCTAACTTTAATTGAAGAATACTCTTTAATGGGCTCTTTGATTAGGTAGAGGGAAGGCACAGCGTCACGAATATCTCCTCCGACCTTTATCACACCAATCTTGAACCCTTTTTTCTTTAATGCGCCAGCTATGCCGGTCACAACAAAGGTTTTCCCTGAGCCGCTACCGTTCGCGGTAACCAGAAGCAACCGCGGCTCCTTTTGGCTAATGGTTGTTTGCTGGTGAATGTTAGTTGCAACTCCGATTTCGCTCTTGATTTGTTCTAAGAGTTTCGCGTTAGCTTGCCTTATCGTTTGTAATTCGTCTTGGTTTATGTCAAGTGACTTTGTGATGCTTTGTATGATGATTGGGTTCTCGTCTAAGAGCGCATGGATAAATATACCGACTACGTTGCCTTGTTTGTTAGCGACACCTGAAATTAGATCTTGGGGGTTTTTCTTGTAATCAATATGTTGGGCGTGAGTAACTAAGATGGGTTTAGCTTCTTTATGCAGGATAATTTTTCCGTAGGTGTGACAATGAAAGCCCGAGACTTCTTTACCGACTTCTTGTGTTAAGAAACTTCTGTCAACTATGGTGGCTTGCACGCGGTCTGTGCATATCAACGGCTTGAACTCCGCGCTCAACAAGCCAAGCCCTTGCCTAGTAATTGGAATAGTGGATAGGCGCCCGACATCAGTTTCTTTAGCTAGGATCTGAAAGCCTGAGCAGATGCCAAGCACAAACTTGCCCGAATCTGCCATCCTAATGATTTCACGGCTAACTTTATCGTTTACACTCTGGGATTCAACAAGACTTCCGCCTGGAATTATCAGCAGATCCAAAACTTCAGAAGCAGGCTTGCCATCGACGAGTCCATCAGCCCTAACTAGGTCGGTTGGCAGATTTCCGAAATCCTCAAAACATGGAAGAGCCCCAGGCAAATAAACCAAGCCAACTCTATGTCGTAATTGCATTAGGTTTCCCAGAAGGGTAGTTTACGGTAAGCCTTATATTTAAGCTGGTCGGTTTATCCAACCATGTGCGCCTCAGTAAAAACGGACCACGTTATCAATGTTAGAATTACGCATAAGACGGCGCGTGTGCCGTTGATAGAGGCTGTGGCGTTTAGTGATAAGGAAAAGGCGCTCT
The DNA here is from genome assembly GCA_026014725.1 of Candidatus Bathyarchaeota archaeon. Taxonomy (NCBI): domain Archaea; kingdom Thermoproteati; phylum Candidatus Bathyarchaeota; species Candidatus Bathyarchaeota archaeon. The sequence goes on from JAOZHV010000029.1 coordinate 58,605, forward strand.
TTGAGCTTTGTTCTTTTGAGAATGTTGAAGAGTGTCTGGTTTTGCAGACTTGTAATCGTATTGAACTTTATGTTGTAAGTGAAGTGCCGTCTGAAACAGCTGTCTTGATTAAGGATTTTTTAGCTAAAAGAGCCATGTCCAGCGTTGAGGAAGCCCAGAAAGCCATAGAAACGTCTCTGGATAACGATGCCTTTGGTCACCTGTTGAGAGTTACTTCAGGTTTGGAATCCATGGTTATCGGGGAAGACCAAGTTCTCAACCAAGTCTGGGATGCCTACTTAGAAGCTGAAAAAGCCAAAACTGCTGGACCAATCCTTAAACTTCTCTTTAACCGCGCCGTGAGTGTTGGCAAGCGTGTGAGAAACGAGACGGGTATCAATAAAGGTGCTGTTTCTATCGGTTCTGCGGCGGTCGAGTTAGCCGTGGATTTGCTGGGCAATCTTGAGGATAAGAAAATTCTGGTTATGGGTGCGGGCGAGATTGGCACCCTGGTCGCTAAAGCCTTAGCGAGACGCTGCCTTAGCCCGATTTTCATAGCTAACAGAACTTACGACCGAGCGGCAAAGTTAGCCGACGAGCTTTCAGGCAAAGCGGTGAAGTTTGACCAGTTTAACGAAGTCTTAGTTAACGCTGATGTAGTGATCTGTTCAACTTCGGCGCCGCACTACCTCTTAACAAAAAACATGCTTTCCCCATTAATGGTAAATCGGACAAACAAGAATGGCATAATAATTATAGATATTTCCAATCCACGCAACGTAGAAAAATCCGTTGAAGAAATTCACGGCGTACAACTTTACAATATTGATGACCTACAATTAATCGCTGAAAAAAACAAGCAAAGCAGAAAGAAAAAAATCGAGAAAGCTCTCAAAATCATAGAGGAAGAACTTGTTACTCTTAATGCTGACATGAAAAGCCTCTCGGTTCGCTTAATTGTTTCGTCCTTGCTTTCTCATGCTGAAAAAGTCAGAAAGAAAGAGCTCGCCACCGCTCTGGGCATGTTAGGAGAAGTTGACGATAGAGAGAAAAAGATTTTGGATGACTTAACGTTTATTTTACTTAAGCAAACGTTTATTCCTATTGTGGAGAATTTGAGGTTAGCCGCCAAGAATGGTGATAAAGAAATTATCGATGTAGCCAGTAAATTGTTTGATAAGTTGGAGGACCAAAGTTGCCGAGCTTAGCATCGGAAAAGGTCGGTTTAATCTTAATCGGGCATGGAAGTAAAATGCCGCATAACCGAGAGAACCTCGAAAAATTAGCCGATATTTTGCGTCAGCGCTCTAAATTCACGATTATACAGATTGCTTTCATGATTAGAGATACACCAACTATTGCACAAGCCATCGACTCAATTGCACAAAGCGGCGTTTCAAAAATTGTTCTTGTTCCAGCTTTCCTTGCTCCTGGTGTTCACACTACACAGGAGATTCCTGAGTTAATTGATGTTAAAGAGAAAGAGCCTTTGCTAAAGGAGCGCGGAATCAAATTGGTTTATGGCGAACCGCTGGGGAGCGATGAACGCATAGCAGAAATCCTCGAAGAGAAGGCTCTGAAAGCTTTGGGGCAAGAAGTCAAAAAAGATGGCGAAATCCTTGATGCTTATTCCGTTGCTGAGTCAGGCAAAATTGTTAACAAAAGCATGAAACTTATCCGTGAAGCCATTGCAGATGAACTGGCAAAAGCGTCAAAAGAGCAAGTCCCAATTATCGAGAGAGTTGTTCACACGACTGCTGACCCTGAATTCGCCAAACTGCTAGCCATAAGCAATGACGCCGTGAATGCAGGCATCTCTGCGATTAAGGCGGGCGCCAAAGTGGTAACTGACGTGAAGATGATTCGGTCAGGCATCAATGAAACGCGCCTCAAGAGGTTCGGTGGCAAAATTACCACGTACATCAACGACCAACGCGTAATGGAATTGGCGAAAAAAGAATCCTTAACACGCGCGGCTGCGGCGATGCGTTTAGCTATAAAGGACGGGTTAGACGGCGCTATTGTACTCATTGGGAACGCCCCCACTGCAGCCTTTGAGTTAGCAGAGCAAATTCAAAAGGGACTGGTTAAACCTGCGTTGATTGTTGCTGTGCCTGTCGGTTTTGTGGGCGCAGCTGAATCCAAAGAGGCGGTTGCAAAACTACCTGTACCATACATAATTACTAAGGGTCCAAAGGGCGGTAGCCCAATCGCTGTTGCCATTTTCAACGCTTTGCTCTCCATGGCGGAGGGCAGGGCTTACGGTTAGACGGTGCCAACGATGGCGAAGTTTCTAAAATACGGCATAAGCACGGGCGCAACTGCGGCAGCGGCAGCCAAAGCCGCATTAACAGCCATAATCAAGGAGCCGGTTGACCGAGTGGTTATTCCAACCCCCATCGGATTGCGGTTTGAGATACCCGTAAAATCTAGCCGAAAACTCGCTGATGATTTGGCAGAGGCAGTTGTCGTTAAGGATGCCGGCGATGACATTGACGTTACAGACCAGATGGAAATAATTGCTACTGTAAAATTAACAAGTGACGGCAAAATCACAGTGAAAAGCGGCAAAGGCATCGGCAAAGTCACTAAGGCAGGTCTGCAGGTTCCAATAGGTGAAGGCGCAATCAACCCAGTGCCCAAGACCATGATTATTCAAGCTGTCAAAGAAGCCTTGCCCTCTGGCAGGGGCTCCGAAGTCACGATTAGTGCGCCTGAAGGAGAAATAATCGCAAAGAAGACCACTAACGCTAAGCTGGGCATAACTGGCGGCGTCTCCATTTTAGGCACTACAGGTGTTGTTAAACCCTTGTCGCTTGAGGCATGCCGGCGTTCGCTGGTTCCCCAAATCGACGTTGCCCTAGCCAAAGGCTACAAACGCGTGTTCTTTGTGCCCGGAAACATCGGCGAGCGAATTGCTAAGCAACAGTACAATGCGCCTGAGGATGCCATTGTTCAAACGGGTGATTTCGTCGGTTACATGCTAGACAAAGCCGTTGAAAAAGGCGTCAAAGAAATCATTCTCCTGGGGCACTCAGGAAAGCTGGTGAAGTTGGCAGCGAACATCTTCAACACGCATCACAAGGTGGGTGATGCACGAAACGAGGTCATCGCCTCTTACGCTGGCGCCGCTGGAGCCGATACTGCAACCATCAGCGCATTGTTGGTTGCAAACACTTCTGATGAAGCCTCAGAAATACTGCAAAAGGCGGGTTTGCTAGAGGCTACGTATGACCGAATTGCCAAGCGGGTTCACCAGCGCGTAAGCGATAGAGTGCAAGATAAAATTAAGATAAACGTTATAATTATTTCAATGGATGGCAAAGTCCTTGGAATGGACGAAAACGCGAGGAGTAACAAACCTTGGCTAAACTTAACATAGTTGGCGCTGGACCAGGTTCGCCAGATTACGTTACGCCAGTGGCAAGAAAAGCCGTGCAAACCGCCGACGTCGTTTGTGGCGCTCAAAGGAACCTAAACCTTTTTCGCATGGATATTAAAGGCAAACCTGTAGTTTTGACAGCTAAAAATATGGACAAAGAATTAAAATCAGCTGTCGAATTAGCTAAAAAAGGCAAAAATGTGGTCTTGGTGTGCACTGGTGACCCGGGCTTTTCGGGCTTACTCAAATCAGTTCTTGACAGGGACTTAATTAAAGCTGATGAAATAAACGTTGTTGCAGGTGTGAGTTCGCTGCAAGTGTGCGCTGCCCGTTTGGGAATGTGTTGGGATAACGTACGCTTGTTTAGTTTCCATGAAGGCGCACCAGCCGAGAAAAAAGAGGAGTTGGCACTAACGGTTAAGGCTGGAGTAACCGTTATGTTGCTGCCTGAACCAAAGGCGTTTTCTCCAAAAGAAATAGCCGAGTACTTAATCAGTGAAGGAATAGATAAAAAAACCAAAGTGTGGCTATGCGAGAATTTAACGCTCACCAACGAACACATTTCCATGGGAACATTGGATTCTTTAGGCACTAAATCAGAGTCTTTGACTATAATGGTCATCAAACCAAACAGCAAAGAAAAAAGTTGAAATAAAAATGGCTAAAAAGTGGGTTTACAAGACACCTGGAATCCCAGACGATAGTTTCAATCAAAGCGAGGGAGTTCCAGGACCGACTAAAGAGGAAATCAGAGTTGTCACCATATCTAAAGCACGGTTGCGAGAAGGCGACGTTGTCATTGATGTTGGTTGTGGCACGGGCGGCTTGACGGTTGAAGCCGCATTGCAGGTTTCTCCAAAAGGCAAAGTCTACGCCATCGATGAATATGAGACGGCAATTAAGTTAACTATGAGTAACGCGGAGAAGTTTGGCGTTGAAAAAAACGTTATGGTTGTACGCGGTAGAGCGCCAGATGCCTTGCAAAATCTCCCTCGTGCTGATGCCATTATAATCGGCGGGAGTTCCTCTTTACGGGAAGTACTACGTACATCCAAAGACAAACTCAAATCCAATGGCAGAGTAGTTGTTAACGCAATCCTTTTGGAAACCGCAACAACCGCAATAGGTGAGCTAAAAAGGTTGGGTTTTGCAGATATCGATGTCACGCAACTTTTTGTTGCTAAAGGCAAACAAGTGACCAGTGGCACTATGATGATTGCGAGAAACCCCATCACAATCATCTCAGCGACAAAACCGTCGGAGGAGGACAACTGATTTGGCTGGAACATTCATAGGTATCGGTGTTGGTCCTGGCGACCCTGAACTCATCACTTTAAAAGCAGCAAAAGCCCTCAAGTCAGCTGATGTTATCTGCGTGCCTAAATCTCATGCTTGCAAACCGAGCATGGCTCTTAGCATGATTAAACAAATCCTAAATGAGCGCAAGAACCCTGCGGAGATTCTTGAACTTGTCTTCCCCATGAGTAAAGATGAACTTAACAACCGCAGATTATGGGTAGAAAACGCAGCCACAGTAGCCTCAAAAGCAAAAAAAGGCGATGTCGCATTCATCACCTTAGGCGACCCCATGCTCTATAGCACGTTTCTTTACCTCTATGAATGCGTCAAAGAAACTTATCCGGAAATTAAGTTGGAAATCATACCTGGCGTTACTTCTGTGACTGCAGCGGCAGCCAGTGCCCAATTGCCTTTGGCTGAGAAAGATGAGGTAGTTTCAATTATGCCCTCTGACCTTCGCCAAGCGCATATAGAAGAAACGGCTAAACATGCCGATACATTGGTGTTCATGAAATGTGCACACCGTATCAGGGATTTAATCCCCCTTCTGTTGAAGTCAGGCTTTACCAAAAACTCAACAATTGCTTTGGTTAAGCGATGCACATTGCCCGAAGAAAAAGTTCTCGTTGGCAAATTAGTCGATGTGGATGGTTGGGACATAATTGAGGACTACTTCTCAGTAGCCATCATCAAGAAAAGTCCAGTGCCAATTCACTGGAAAAAAAACGGAAACGGTGACAAAAAATGAAAAAAGTTGTCTTCATCGGCGCAGGTCCTGGCGACCCAGAACTTATAACTCTCAAAGGAAAGAAATGGCTCGAGCAAGCTGACGTGGTCATCTACGCTGGGAGCTTACTAAACCCAGAGTACCTAAAATACTGCAAAAAAGGCGCCGAGCTATATGACAGCGCCAAAATGAGCCTACCAGAAGTCCAAAAAGTCATGGCTGAAGCCGTTAAGGCAGGCAAACTTGTTGCGCGAGTCCACGACGGCGACCCAAGCTTCTATGGTGCCATTCAGGAGCAGATGAGTTTTCTAGACAAGGAAGGTATTGAGTATTTTCGCATTCCTGGCGTAAGCTGCCTACAAGGAGGTGCCGCTACGTTGAATCGCGAGTTAACTCTGCCGAACATTTCCCAAACAGTCATAATTACTCGCCCAGAGGGAAGAACGCCAGTGCCAGAAGCTGAGAGCATCCAAAAACTTGCCGCTCACCAAGCCACAATGGTCATTTTTTTGGGCACCCCGCACATCGCTCGCGTGATTGAAGACCTCCAGAAGGGCGGTTACCCCAAAGATACACCCGTGCAAGTTGTGTATAAGGCTACGTGGCCAGAGCAAAAAATCGTCAAAGGCACACTTGCAGATATCGTTGAAAAAGTAAAGGCGGCAGGAATCACCGAGACAGCACTGATTTTCGTGGGCAGAGCGCTTGACCCAAAAGAGTATGACTTATCCAAGCTTTATGACCCCAAATTCACCACGGGATTCCGTAAAGGCGAAGAATCAAATGTACGATAAAGGCATCGCCATAATTACAATCACGAGGCGGGGTGTAGAAACCGCACTGAAAATTAAAAGAGCCCTCGACAAGGCAGGCTTGAATTCCACAGTTTATGCTCCGAAAAAGTATAATCAAAATGGCGTTATGCCCTTTGAAAAGAAAATACCTCAGGTCATCAAGGACACTTACAACGCGGTGGACGCTATAGTCGGCGTTATGGCGACAGGTATCACAATCCGCGCAGTCGCACCCTACCTTGAAAGCAAACTAACTGACCCTGCCGTCATAGGTGTTGATGTCGCTGGAAAATTTGTTATCAGTTTGCTCTCGGGGCACTATGGCGGCGCAAACGCGTTAACCAAACTAATCGCCGATGGCATAGGCGCAACAGCAGTGATAACCACGGCGTCTGATGTGATTGGAAGGCAGAGCGTTGATGAACTAGCAAAAACGTTGCATCTAACAATCCAAAATCCAAAGAGCCTTGCCGCTGTTAACTCTGCCATCGTTGATGGCGGACGAGTAGTTCTTGTTTTAACGGGAGATGTTAAAGTCCCAACCACTTTAATTAGTAGTTATGAAGTCAAAAAGGCTAAAAATGGCGTGCAAGCGCTAAAAATCGTTAACGACTATGATGCAGGAGTAATAGTCACACGTGAACCTTTGGCGATTAAAAAGTTCGCAAAGCCAATCACAATACTAAAAACCAAGGACATCGTTGTGGGGTTGGGCGCAAGAAAAGACGCAAGCGCAGACAGCATCATCGAAGCAGTTGATATTGCTCTGGAGAAGGTTCACATTTCACTTGCCACAGTTAACCGCTTTGCAACCGTCGATATTAAACGTAACTCGCCAGCAATGATACAAGCCGCAGAACGATTAGGCGCACCGCTTGAGTTCTTAAGTGTCGATGAACTGCGACTAGTGAAACACAAGGATTTGTCGCCTGACTCAGAGATGGTTGAGAAAAAAATCGGCGTCGGAGGGGTATGTGAACGTGCAGCTTTAAAGATAGCGGGAGAGAACGCAAAATTAATACTGAAAAAAACCAAACTAAACGGCGTCACAGTTGCGATAGCCGAGGCAGAATAAGCGTCGTCGGCATAGGACCCGGCAGCCTTGAACACCTAACGCCTAAAGCTAGAAAAGAGATTGAAGAAGCAGACGTTGTAGTAGGTTACGGAACCTACATTAAATTAATCCAATCCCTAATCCGCCATGACGCCGAAGTGCTCTCTGGAACCATGGGCAAAGAAGTGGAACGCGCAAAAATTGCAGTCTCAAAAGCCCTAGAAGGCAAGCGCGTGGTTATGGTAAGTAGCGGTGACCCAGGCGTCTACGGCATGGCAGGCGTAGTCTTGGAAGCTGCCGCACAAGAAAAAACACACATACCTATCGAGATTGTTCCAGGAGTTACCGCGGCTACAGCTGCAGCCTCAATACTCGGCGCACCTCTGATTAGTGACTTTGCAATAATAAGTCTCAGTGACTTGTTGACACCTTGGGAGAAGATTAAGCGCCGACTCGAAGCTGCAGCGGTAGCAGACTTTTCAATCGTTCTCTATAACCCGCAAAGCCAAGGGCGCATCGAACCTTTGACAAAAGCTTACGAAATAATGCTCAAACATATTAAGCCTGACACGCCCGTGGGTATTGTTCGGCAGGTTGGGCGCGAAGGGGAGACGGTAACCATAACAACGCTCAGGGAAATGCTGAACGCACAAATTGATATGGTGACAACAATTGTTGTCGGGAACTCCGCAACTAAAGTCATTAACGGCAAGATGGTTACGTCAAGAGGCTATGACCTCAAAGAATAACCTTTTCAGCTTTTAGAGGACTCCAAAAAGTAATGCTACTGCCATTGCCAACAAAATCGCTCCGCTAATTTTAGGGATATATTTCTCGTAGCGGGCGATTCGGTTTTTCACGTGTTCGTACATTTTCACGCCCAAAAGAGTTACGCCTATAAGCCCAACAGCCACCGCTAAGCCATACGAAACCATCAACAAAAGCGGGCTGATGCCTCCGACAGCTAAAGCCAACAATGCAAATTCTTCCTCGTGCGCAAAGCCTAAAACAAAAGCGCAACTCGCAAGTTTCCACAACGACATGTTTAACCTTTTAGGGTGCAGATGCTCATGTGTATGGAAGCCTTCTTCTTTGTGTTCATGTTCATGAGTATGAGTTAGGTCGGTGGCGTTGTCATGGAAGTGCCCATGTTGCTCATCTAAATCCGAATGAACTTTTTCTGTAAACAACTTTATTGCCAGTATAACCAACACCACGACGGCTATGTAGGTTAAGATTGGGCTGGAAAAATCATAGAATGCGCTCACTAACACGTAGATTAAAACCACCATAATGGATGAAAAAAAATGTGCCGCCGAAATGATGCCTGAACTCACAAACGCGTAGAAAGTAGGTCGCGTAGTTTTAGCTGAATAAAGCAGCGCCAAAGGCCAGCCGTGTCCAGGTTCTAAGCCATGTAACAAACCGATGACGACTACACCTATGATGGATGCGTCTATGGCACTCATTGTTCAACCGTTCCTCAGTAGGCGCAGAATTTCTTTTCTAGCTTCACCGATTGTAAGGGGCAGTTTCTCTTCTACAGGTAGACCGTCCTCTTTCTTTAGTACTTCGAAAAGATGTGTCAACCTCGGCGCGCGCAAGTTCACTTTGCGGATGAGCTCTGTGTCTGAAAATATGTCTTTAGGTGCTCCTTCCGAAACAAGTTTACCTTTATTGAGAATATAGAGTTTGTTGGCAAACAATGGTACCATGTCAACATCATGGGTTGCTAACAACAGAGTTATGCCTTTTTCCCTGTTCAACTTTAAAAGCAAATGCAAAATTTCGCTGGTGGCTCGCGGGTCAAGATTAGATGTAGGTTCATCCATGATTATAACTTCAGGTTGCATGGCCAATACGCCTGCAAGCGCAACCCGTTTTTTTTGCCCCAGACTCAAGAAATGAGGTGGCTTCTCCTTCGATTCAATCATGCCAACGGTTTCTAACGCTTCATCAACTATTTTTTTTACCTGCTCTGCTGATTGCCCAAGATTTAATGGTCCAAAAGCCACATCTTGCTTTACTGTGGGTGCGAAGAGCTGGTCGTTTGGGTCTTGAAAGACAAAGCCCACTCGTCGTCTAAGTTCAAGTAAGGCTTTCCCACTGTACTCTAAGGGTTTATCTTCAAAGTAAATTTTACCTGAGGTGGGTTTAAGAATTCCGTTTAAATGGTTCAGAAGCGTTGTTTTTCCCGACCCGTTTGTGCCCAGTAGAGCGATTCGGTCACCTCTATCGAAGCCTAACGAAACATTATCCAAAGCTACTGTTCCATCTGAATATTGATATACGAGGTTCTCTACTCTAAACAACATATTGCTATATGACTCCAATGTTTAAGGTTAAAAATATTGTAGCTACAAGACAGATTTCAAACAGTAATATCGCTGCAAGCATCGTTTTTCTTGGCTTGGGGATGTCTTCGAGAACACGTATTTCGCCATCGTAGCCTCTTGCGCTCATGGCAATAAAGGTGCGTTCTCCCTGCTCAAGTGTTCTTATGAACAGGTTGCCTGCGAGTAATGCTAAACCGCGGATTTTCTTCATCCAACCGCCTGCGCCAAGTCGGAGTTTTTGCGCAATAGTCATTTGCTCTGTGACCTCTAAGAATACAAATATGTAGCGGTAGACTAGCATCGCCAGCTCCACTAATACTTTTGGAACATGAGCACGCCGCAGGATTAAACCAAGGTCTGTTATGTTTGTGGTTAAGACTAAGAAGAATAAGCAAGAAAGGGCGCCTTCAACTCTGCAGAAGGTGTTGATGCTAAGGATTATACCTTCTGCTTTAAAGAGAGATAGGGTGAACCATAGAAAAGGTATCTCAACCATAGATTCACCGTTTCCCCAGAACAGAGCTAACAAGAGGCACGTTAAAACAAGCATGAATGTTGGATACGCAAGCAGATGAAGGTAAAAACGGGCTTTTACTTTCACGAAGCCCAACAGCATCGTAGTGGTTAAGGCAAAAACGAAGAGGGGCACAACGATTGATTGAGCACAAACAGTAACTACTAATGTGGCAAGAGCAAAAAAAGCCTTGGTTATCGGGCTACATTTTGCAAGTTTGTTTGTGTATGCGTACCTGTCGATTTGCGCATAGAAGTCACTGTGAGACATCCGACTTTTTCAACCAACTACTCACTACGTAGTGCTCTTTATTTCTTTTTTCGCTCGTTTTCCCCGTTCATAGCCCACGAAGTAGCCGATGATTACAGCTCCGATGGCTGCTTGCAAAGCAAACAGTAAACTTTCAATCTCGCCGCTTGGCGGCTCCCAAATGGGGCTAAACCATGGTTCGTATCCTGTATCAGAAATTGCGTCTTCAGCGCCGGCGTCCGCTCCACCAAACTCTGCGTTTGGCAAAAGAAGCAAGGGTGCCGCAAAGAGCACCACTACGATGGCTATTAGTACAATGTAGTATTTGCTTTTCATTGCATGCCCTCCGTTGCTCCTGTTCCAGGTAACTTTATCACTTTCAAAGCAGCCAACAGTTGACCTTTGTACTTAGCTAAGAAGTCAAAGAGTATAACTGCCAGTATACCTTCGCCAATCGCCAATGGAATCTGAGTGATAGCAAAGATGCTGCCGAATTTCAGGAAAGCATCAAAGAATCCAGCGGCCGTTGGAAACGCTACAGCCAGTTGAACTGAGGTAGTGACATAAGTGAACAGGTCGCCTAATGTTGCAGCAAGAAATATTCCAACTGGTCTTGGAAGATTTGCTTTCTTACAAACTACCCATATACCATATGCCAAAAAGGGTCCTGCAATACCCATTGAGAAAACGTTGGCTCCAAGAGTAGTTAAGCCTCCATGTGCTAAAAGTAAGGCTTGAAAAACAAGTACAATTAATGAAAGTACAGAAGTTATTCCTGGCCCCACGATTACTGCGGATAAGCCTGCGCCAGTTGGGTGAGAACAACTTCCAGTTACAGATGGCAGTTTTAAGGCAGAGAGAACAAATATGAATGCGCCCATGAGGGCAAGCAGAGGTTTTGATTCAGGGATTTTTTTAGTGACCTTGGTTAAACGGTAAACTCCATATGCCACGATAGGTATTGCAATTATAAACCAAATTTCCCACCAAGGATGCGGCAGAAAGCCTTCCATTATATGCATTTGTTTCCTTTACCCCTTTGCTGGATAATCCAACCTGTTAACTTATAAATATTCGTTTAACTAAGGTTAAGCTTAGGTTGAATTGCAATTTAGGTAATTTACGACTTTTTCTGTTTAGCGGGTTTACATTTGAATGGTTTTTCTTCGGGTGTTTTTAAGTGACCTGTTGCCGTTTGGGTCTTTTGTGGCAATTGCGTTTTTTCTTTTGAAATATTAAGCAAGGATGGCAAGTCAGATTGTTGCTTAACGAAAATGGCGCCTTCCGCTTTCAACTCAAGCATAAGTTGCGTGGCTTTTCCATCTGTAAAGTCTCGGCTTTCGATTGGAACCTCGTCAATGACATATGTTGGGATACCCTGTTTGAGTGCTTCTCTTGCCGCTTCCAAGTTCCTGAGGTTGCCTAAACCAAACGGAACAGAAGTAATAACAACTATGCTTGCATTTTTTATCATTTCTATATTTGCTGCGTGAGCTTTATCAGTTATCGGAGAAAAGGGCGCTTCAGTAACTGCAGGTATTTTTAACAATTCGCAGGTGTCATAATCGGAATCTAACAAGTTTAAGACGCCTGCTGTGACAACATAGCCTTCATCAACGAGAGCTTTCATAACAAGTGTTCCTGTTCCAGCACCGCAAATTACGTGTATAGCGCATTTCGTTGCTATTGATGACTTTTTGGGCGAGATGGGAATGACATAGAGTGAATTGGTAACAAAATTCTCCCTGACAATCGCATCAACCTGAAAGACTTCGCGTATGTTCTCGGTTGTGAGAACATCTCCAATTTTGCCTGAGGCGTAAATTTTTCCGTTCTTGAGCATGATGGCTGTGTTACAGTATCGTGCTGCCATGTTTAGGTCGTGGAAGACTGCTATAACAATCAAGTTATCCTTGACGCAGAGGCTTTTTATGAGGTCCATAACCTCAAGTTGATTAATTATGTCTAGGTGAGTCATAGGTTCGTCTAAGAGCAGGATTTTTGGTTCCTGCGCCAATGCGCGGGCAATGATAACTCTTTGGCGTTCTCCGCCGCTCAGTTCATGTATGGGTCTGTTAGCTAAGTTCCATGTGTTAGTTAGTTCCATTGCTTTTCTTGCAATTTGGACGTCTTTGGGGGATTCCATTTGAAATGGTCCCATGTGAGGGTTGCGACCCATCAAGACAACATCCAAAACGGAGAAGTTAAAGCCGACAGCGCTTTCTTGTGGAACAACAGCCATTGTCTTGGCAACATCCACGGGTTTTAGAGAATAAATATCGGATTTATCAAGTAGTATCGACCCGCCGTGAGGCTTTAGCACTCTACTTATACTTTTTAGTAATGTCGTTTTTCCCGAACCATTGGGACCTAAAATTCCCACGAAATCGCCAGGCTTTACTTGCAGGGTTACGTCTGAAAGAACTTTTATTGAGCCGTAACGGCAATCTATTCCATTTACGTTAAGAGTTACCATGATTTTTGCCTACATCTTATAGCTTAATCTCTTTCTTCTCAAAAGGAAAATGAAGAATGGCCCGCCTGCAAGAGCAGTTATTACTCCTACTGGTAATTCCGAGGCTCCCGTTATAACTCGGGCTATTGAATCGCAGATTACAAGGAAGATGGCGCCAATGATTACTGACGTGGGCAAGAGAATTCTGTGGTCAGGTCCAACAGCAAGTCGTGTTATGTGTGGAATCATTAAGCCTACAAAACCAATAAGCCCACTTATCGATACCGCCGCAGCAGTCATCATTGAACCTAAAGCTAAAATAATTTTTTTGGTTCGGGCTGTGTTCACGCCTAAGTGTTGAGCTGTGTCTTCGCCTAAAGCAATCATGTTTAGTTCTCTGCTGTAAAAGTAAGATAAAATTATTCCAACAAAGATAAATGGGAAAATCGCAAAAATGTCTGACCAAGTAATGTTTGATATTCCACCTATCAGCCAAAAAACAAGAGCGTGAAGTTTGGCGTTTTGGCTTGTTACTTGCAGGATGTGAAATATTGCAGAGAGAAAAATGGTGACGGCTATTCCTGAAAGTAGCAAGGTCATGTCTGAAACTCTGCTACTAACTCTTGCAATATTATAGACGATGAAAATAGTGATTAAGCCTCCTACGAAAGCAGAAATCTGAACAATAGGTAGACCAAGCAAGATAATACTTGAACCGAAAACGATGGCTAATCCAGCTCCCAATACTGAACCAGAAGAAACGCCTAGCACAAAGGGGTCAGCCATTGGATTTTTGAAAACTCCTTGATAAAGCACTCCTGAAGCTGCTAATCCAGCGCCGATGATTGCACCAGCCAATATTCTTGGAAAGCGAATTTGCATAATAATAGCTTGATTAACTGTGCTAAATGAGGAAGGGTCAATGCTTCCGTTTAAGAACGGAATTTGATTGCCGATGATATTGAGAATTTCAGAAAAAGAAATAGGTGCAAAACCAATGTCTAAAGCCACTATGACTGTTATCACAAGCGCCGCAATAAGCAGTAGTAGAGTTACTTTCCACCGCTTTGAACGCTGCTGATAGGTATTTTCGACATTAGTTTGTGCCATTTTTCACTACTTACTCTGGAGGAGTTATAAGTGTTGGGTACAGACACGCTGCAACTGCTTGGACCTGGTCACCAACTCGCGGACCTGGCTGATTAAAGAGGTCTTGTTCAACAACAAATAGTCTGTTGTTCACTATTGCATCAATAGTGTTCCATCCTGACCTTGCTTTCACGTCATCTACACTGCCATAAGATGGTGTTCCAGTTCCCATGTTTGTTGGTAGCAGTATTACGCTTGGGTTGCGTTGAACTATTACTTCTGAACTTGTAGTTGGGTATTGGCCTTCTAAGTCAGCGAAAATATTGATTCCTCCTGCTTTTGCTATTACATCGTTTATCCAAGAGGTAGAACCTGCAGTCATGATTCCTGACTCGTCAAAGTAAACTTCGTAGTAAACGGTTGGTTTGTCAGCAATGTTTGCGGCTGCGATTTTTGATTGAATATCGCTGATTTGGCTGCTTATTTGGTTAATTAGCTCGTTTGCTTTATCTTGTGCTCCTGTGGCTTTTCCAAGCATTGTTATGTCTTTGTAGATGTCGTTAATGCTGTTGGGGTTTGTTGTAATCACCTTATAGCCCATGCTTCGCAGATTGGGTGTAATTTTTCCTTCATGTATTGTTGTTGCCAAAATCAAATCAGGTTCTAAAGAAACTATTGTTTCAATATTGGGTGTCGAAAAGCCGCCTATGTTAGTCATGTTGCCTGCTTCAAACCATGCAGAGAAATCATAGGGGTAATCATCATATTGAGTTACACCGACAACTTTGTCTCCAACGCCTAAAGCGAAGATAAATTGAGTGTTTGCTGGTGCCATAGATACAATGCGTTGCGGCACAGTATCCAATGTGGTTACATAGCCCAAGTCGTCTGTTATAGTTATGGGTCCTTGAGTGGCTGATTGTTGGCTGAAATAGTAAATGTAGACAATTGCTACTGAAGAAACCAAAACAACTACGAGTATTAGTGCGTAGAGTATGTGTTTTGTGTTCATTTAATTCACCTTATAGGATGGTTTATCCGACCTAAGCCTTATTAACTTTTGTTTAATAAACGTTAAATCGGGTTGAGTGAATGGCTAAGCAACATCAAAGTCTCCTCTTAAAAGACAAAGGGGAATTCACCAAATTTCAAATTCTCTTCGAAATAATGCGTAACCAACCACACATCAAACAAAAAGACATAAGCGACAAGCTCGGCATAACCATTCAAGCCATTTCGAAATACTTCAAGAAACTCACTAGAGAAGGACTACTTGAAGCAGGCTCAGAACGCGCAGATTACCACTTAACACCCAAAGGTGTAACGAAGCTTCGAGAAGACATGCGTAACCTCGAAGCTTACATCAACGACCTTAAGCATGACTTAAAAATAGAACATGCTTGGCCAGCAATTGCCACTCAACCCGTCAAGGCAGGGCAAGAAATCGGTTTAATCATGAAAGAAGGGGTCATGTACACTGTGCCACTGGGGAGTCCTCTTGCAGAAGCCAAAGGGATAGCGCTTGTCGATGCCAATCCGGGTGACGATTTGGGCTTAAGAGACCTTCACGGCAAGGTGAAAGTAAAAAAAGGAAAAATCCTCATCGTTAAACTGCCTAGCATACGTAAAGGTGGTTCAAGAGCAACAGACCTAGAGAAAATCAAAGCGCTCTACAACGAGTTCAACCCCGACAGAGTAGGCGTGATGGGTGCTGTGGGCAGAGCAGTTCTAAACAAGTTAGGGCTAAAGGCGAACATAGAATTTGGAATCAGCCGCTCAGCAGCCATCGCCGCATCAAGAGGCCTGAACGTTTTGGTCTTGGTTGTTGGCAGAATGGTTAACCGCATGATACAGGAAATAGACCAGATCAATATGAAAACCGCAGACAACATAATCTACGAAATAAAAGATGCCCAAATTACTTAACACTGCCTTTGTTTTCTTATGTGTCAATAAAAAAGGGGATAGGTTGGTATAAACCAACAACGCGGTTGTTTAACTCGTGGCGAACATGGAATCTTCGAGTGGAGGATTCACATGTATAGCTGAGATGACAACTGAAGCACCGCCTTGTGCGGTGAATGAGTAAGTTGCGTCGTGTCCATTCCAGTTTACAAGGTTAGTTAGGTAGTCGTTGAAAATTACTGCAAAATTCGAGTCAGTTGCAAAATCACTTGCAGACCAGGTGGCACCATTATCCATGCTTACGAAGGATTTTGATTCACCTAGGTTAATAATATAACTGGCATTACCCGCTGGTATGTCTACGCGGATAATTTCGTTTGAAGCGTTCACATTCTTGACTGCATAGTCGTAGATTACTACAGCTCCATTAGTAGTTTCTTCAACAGTGAACTGCAAAGTTGTCGCTCCCACCACACTTGTTGGAGTAGGTGTAGGAGTCGCAGTTGGCTCTCCACCGAAACCACCGTTCATTAAAAGAATCGCAGCGCCTGCAACTACAATGACAACAACTAAAACCGCAACAATGATGTATATTGTCTTTTTATTCATCGGATCACCGATTCTGCGTTCCTTTTTAGCGCTAATTTAATATAAGCTTTTCCAAGTGTCAAGAAAATTGAAAAAGCAAGCGAGTTAGAATGTTCTCAGCGGATCGCTCAATCATGTTCTGTGAGGTCGCGGAGGCTCACATAGGTCTAAAGCGCCTTTTATTTATGGACGGTTTGGCGTTTTGTTGCAAGGCAGTTTTTGCTGTTTTGCGGTAGACCCTATCCCCCTATATGAAGGCGGAATTTTCAGCATGCTTTTGGCTTGAAAAGCGGTAATTTCACCTACCCCTCTATAGTTTCTGCATAGAATTTCTAATAGCATCCAAATAGGATACTAATAGACGCCAAATAGGTTGGTGAGCCACGCAATTGGGGTAGCGCCGTGTTGCCGATGAATTGGGTTTACAAGAATTACCCAGAACCAAACCAAAGGACCGCCCAAACAAGCACAACAGGAATTTTGGCAATAAAAAACAGAATACAATAATACAATTACATTCAGGGGAATATAGTAAAATGCGGTTGCTCCAGTAATGCCGTGTTTTCACCAAAGCCAGAAAGTTACCTGAAACATTTTAATGGTTGCAGGGGCTGTTTTGTTGTTGGGTGGGCGATGACGAGTCTGGCCCCGCAGACACAGATGGATGATGTGGATCTTGAGTGCGGACGGCGCGCAACAATGACGCTTGTTAAGCTTGGCTTGACAGGTTTAGTTGCCGCTACAAGAGCTCACCTAACCTTTTGTGGTTGTCTTGGCGTAAGCACTAACACTAAAATGCTTGAGGCGTTTTTGTAACACACGATATTTATCACGTTTTTTGGAGGTGAATTTTTTTTTGGAACGCAAAGAACCAGCCCAAGAAGGCATGCTCAGCAACAGCACCTACGACTTAATGACCCAGCTTTTAGAGGAAAACCAGAGTCTTTGGCGCATAAAAAACAACTACAAAAAAGACTCGCAAGGCGACGCCGAGGCTGAGGAATTCTGGAACTACTTAGAAAAGGATAAAAAAGACCACATCAAACGCCTTACTGAACTCGTCGAGAAGCGCATGCGGTCAAAATAACACAAAAAGAATTCCCAACACTATAAACAAATAATTAAAATATCTCATCGACACAATCATCACTGTTTCTTATGCACATACCAGCCAGCCGAACCCTCAAAAAAATGGTTACCGACTACGTTAACCGAAAAGCCCTCCAAAGAGAACTAAAAGCTAAAGCTTGGACGTTCTCTGACTTCCGCATCAGCCTAATACTAGGCGAGAGAGATTTATGGGATATCCGTTATCAGCCAGTGCCCTTAAAAGACAAAACCGTCCTCGACATAGGAGCAGGAGAAGGCGAAACAGCAAAATTCTTCCTTGAACACGGAGCAAAAAAAGTAATCTGCATCGAACCAGACGAACAGGCTTTCAATCTTTTAAGCCAAAACGCAAAAAACCACCCGCAAATAGTTCCCATCCGCAAAAAATTCGAACTAAACGACCTCAAAACCCACGACTTCCAATTCCTCAAAGTTGACATCGAAGGCTACGAAGAAGCCCTCCTCGACACTGTCTTAGAGCAACCAGCCGTCATCGAAGTTCACGGCTTACAACTCAGAGATAAATTTCTTCAACAGGGCTACCGGATAGAAAACTTTTCCAACAACCCAGAGTTCATCTGCATAAGCTTTGCTTACTGGAAATGCTAAGACAAAGTCCTTCAGCGTTTAACGTGATATTGCTCGATTACGTCTTTGGCTTTTTCACGGCGTTCACGATGCCCCTCTAGGAAGCGGTTGAGTTTTTCAGCGATGTCTTTTTTGCATTCGCCGCACAAAATTTCTCCGCCCCTGCACCTGCGCTCGCGCTCCAAAAGCTTTGACTTGTTCTCCTCAAAGAGGAAGAAGTAATACTGAAAAATACTGCAGACCGCGGGGTCACCGCCCGTCTTGCGCTGTTCCGCCGCTGTGCCCTTGCCGCCCGTGAAAGCGTTCCAAACTTTCTTCTTCACAACCTCAGGCTCATCCATGGTGAAGATGCTGGTTTCAGGCATGCTGGCGCTCATTTTTCCACCCGCGCCTAAGCCGGGCAGAAAACGGCAGTGAATCTGAGCTGGCTTATAGTACCCGAGCTTTTGCGCTACATCTCGCGTGACACGCCAGTAGGGGTCTTGGTCAATAGCGGCAGGAATCAATGCGGGCACGTTCTCGCCTGTGAGTTTTTTGTGTATGAAGCATGGCGCGGCTTGTATGGCTGGCCAGAAAATCCAGCCGATGTTGGTGCTGTCTTGGAAGCCAAAACTGCTCTTGGCAGTGCTGTACGTTATGTGCTTAGCCACCTCCAATGTGATGTCGTAGAGCAAGTCAATGTCCTGCGTATCATAAATAATGAAAGTGTCCTCAGGCTTGAAACCAACGGCGATGAGGTCAAGAGCATTCTCATAAGCCCACTTCCGTGTCTCCGCCAAATTAGCCTCATCATCAATCAAAAATTTCTCATCATCAGTAATCTGAAAATACAAACGTGTCTTAAACTTCTGCTGAATGTGAAGCGTGAAAATCCACGGGACAAGATGCCCAATATGCACAGGACCTGAAGGACCACGACCAGTATACAGCACGAACTTTGTGCCCTTATCGTAGAGGTCCAAAACAGTGTCGAGGTCGCGGTGGCTAAAGAAAATCTGCCGCTCCAACTGCAAATGCAACCCATCAGTGTGCTTCTCCACGCGCTCAAGCAACTGCGGCGTCAACGGTTGCGTGCCGAACTCTCGGATTAAGCGTTCATAGTCTACTTTGCCTTTAACTTCCCAAGGTGTAACGACCATTTCATTATTGTTGTTGTTTTCTGGGGGGCTTGTCGTTTGGTTTCACCAGCACTCTTTTAGAGAGTGTAAGGTTGCGTTTGGTGATATATGTTTTTTCGCGCTGTTTGAGGCTTTCTTGGAGCGAGAGTTTAAAAGAATAACACAACAACTTTAAAAGCAAAGCTCAAAGAGCAAGGTAACATATGCCAACTTTCCAACCCGTCCGCGGAATGCGAGACCTGACAGGACAAGAAGCCCAAATCTTCACCAACATCATAGCGAACGCCAGAAAAACCGCCACCCTCTACGGCTACAAAGAAGTCATCACTCCGCATGTTGAGCCGCTGGAGTTGCTCAGCGCCAAATCAGGCGAAGAAATCCGCCAACGCATGTTCATATTCAAAGACCTAGGCGAACGCCAAGTAGCACTACGCCCAGAATTCACAGCATCTATCGCACGCCTAGTAACCACAACGCTGAGAAACGAACCTAAACCGCTCAGATTGTTCTCGGTGGGCACAGTTTACCGTTATGATGAACCGCAGAAGGGCAGGTACAGAGAGTTTTGGCAATCAAACTACGAAATCATGGGCTCAGCAAAACCTGAAGCAGACGCAGAAATCATCCTGCTAACAAACACACTAATGACAGCGCTTGGTCTGCAGGGGTTTGCCTTCAAAATCGGGAACATCGGCATCCTGCGAGGCATCCTAACCCAAGAAGGCATCGACGACAAGACGCAAAATGCAGTCTTCCAGCGCCTAGACAAAAAAGAAACCGACGCCGCACTCAAACTTTTGGACTCACAGAAAGCCCGCCAAATGATAGAGGGCTTAACACAAATCAAAGGCAAAAACTGGCAAGACACAGTAGAACAAATCAAAACCTACGTGGCAGGCTATGAAAAGGCTGAAGAAGCAGCAGACAACCTCGCCGAAACGCTCAAGCTCGTCACTGAGAGCGCAAACCTAACCATCACAGTGGAACCCGCGTTTGCCCGCGGCTTAGAATACTACACAGGCATGATTTTTGAAGTATACATACCCGAACTCGAAATTGCACTGGGCGGCGGCGGAAGATACGACCGGCTAATCGAAACCTTCGGCGGCGAACCCACACCAGCAGTTGGCTGTGCACATGGAATCGACAGAGTCGCCATAGCACTACAAACACAAAAAACAGTCCTCGAAGAAAAAACAGGCAAAAAGGTCGTAGTAATCCCAATCACTGAGGCACTAAAAGCACAAGCCCTAAAAATCGCCCAACAACTACGCAACGCAGGCATCGTAGCGGAGTTCGAGGTCATGGGCAGAAAAATGGCAAAAGCCCTCGAAGATGCAGACAAACGGAAAATCAACTACGCAGTCATCGTCGGAGAGCGTGAACTAAAAGAAGACGCAGTCATGCTAAAAGACCTAGCGAACCGAACCCAAAACACCGTCGCCATCAAGGATTTGGTTGAGAAAATTAAGGGTTAAAAAAGAAAAAATTTGGGTAAGCCAAAAAGGCTTCCTTTTCTGTGTTTAGAGTCGTTTGATGTAGCGGTTGACTTCCCACTCAGTTACCTGTGTTCTGTAGAGGTCCCATTCGTGGCGTTTCTCTTTAAGGAAGTTCTCGAACGTTACTGGACCAAGGGTTTCACGCATCAAATCGCTGGTTTCCAACTCGTCAAGTGCTTCTTTGAGTGATTCTGGAAGTGATACTATGCCTTTTTGCTTGCGTTCTTCATAGCTCATGTGATAAACGTTTAGTTCAACTGCTTCGCCGGGGTCAATTTTGTTCTTGATACCGTCTAAACCTGTGGCTAAGAGCACTGCAAACTGCAAGTAGGGGTTTCCAGCGCCGTCTGGGCATCGGATTTCACATCTTGCCGCGTTCTTTCTGCCTCCAAAGTTCGGTACGCGGATTAGGGGTGAGCGGTTTTTGTGTGCCCATGCAAGGTAAACTGGGGCTTCGTAACCTGGGACTAAGCGTTTGTAGCTGTTTGGCCACGAGTTTAGCACTGCAGCCATCTTACGCCCGTGAGCTAGTTGTCCGCCGATGAAGTTGCGTGCAAGGTCTGATAGGTAACCGTTCTTGGAGTCATCTGCGTAGAATAGGTTCTTGGTTACGTCTCTGTTCCATAAGCTTTGGTGTGTGTGCATACCGCTACCGTTGATGCCTTGGAAGGGTTTAGGCATGTACGTAGTAACATAACCGTTTCTTGCTGCCACTACTTTTCCGCACATTTTCATGGTTATCGCGCGGTCAGCGGTTTCTAAGGCTTCGCCGTACTTGAAGTCAATTTCGTTCTGTCCCAACGCAACCTCGTGGTGACTAATCTCTATCTCTATACCGAATGCTTCTGCCATGTCACATATGTCTCGGCGTAAATCATCAGTTAAATCTCCAGGATGGGAATCAAAGTATCCTGCTAAGTCAATGGGAGTTGGTAAACCGCCATTTTCGCTTTCTTTAACTATGAAGAATTCAAGTTCGGGTGCACAAACGTAAGTGTAGCCAGCTTTGGCAGCTTTTTCTATGGCGCGTTCGAGAATGTAGCGGGGGTCGCCTTCAAAACGCTTGTTCTGTGGGGTGTAAACGTCGCATATTAGCCGGCAAGATGATTTCTCGACAGGACGCCATGGCAAAATAGCAAATGTTGTTGGGTCGGGGTAGAGCACCATGTCTGATTCTTCGATTGGTCGGTAGCCAGTGATGGATGAGCCGTCAAAAGGTTGACCGTTTTCAAACATGGATTCAAGGTTCTTTGAACTTACCGCTAGGTTCTTTAGCATTCCGTTTATGTCGGTGAATTGTAGTCTTACAAATTTTATTTCTTTTTCTTGGACTGTTTGGATGACTTTTGTTACGCTTTCTTTCCAAGCCGCATTTTTGAAATTTTTCATATTTTTAATCTCCTTTTCTGGTGATGGTCTTGTCAGATGTTAATGTAACCACATTAAGAGTAAACATATATAAGTTTATCGCTTTAATATTGTTGATAAATGTTCATTTTTTCTAAAAATGAGTGGAAAGTTGTATTAAGCACTCGCTTAATTTGGCGTGATAAAAAATGGCAAAAAACTCTTTATTTCTAGCCAAATGACTAGAAATTCCTGCCTTAGCGTTCTCGCCGCAAGAAATCGCCAATATCAGAAACATTCTTAACTGAAAGTTCATTCTCAGTTGATAAACCGCTCAATTTTCCAACAATTCGACCAAAACCTAAACATTCGCCAAATTCGTTAAGCACTAGAGTATGTGTAATTTTTCTGTTTGAACCATAAGACTGTAGAATACTTTTTCCCAACACATCTCTGCCGCAGATAAAAAGCCAAGTAGCTTTCCCATCAATCACAACATGGTTGGCATCTTTTTTTGCCAGCATGCTTAGCAGGTTAAAGCTTGGAAAGAACCTGCCGCCCTTAACTTTACCCAAGTACACACCAGCATAATAGAAATTCCTGCTAGTGAACGGTTTTAAATGCTTGTTTACTAAGAAAAATCGCCCGTTCTTTTCAACGACAAAATCTGTATTCAAGGTAATTTCTACGCCGAATTGTGCGGCAAAATTTGTTATTGCCTTTACCTTCATGCGTTGTTACCTCTTTTTAGTTTACAGACAAAGAAACCCTGAGTTTCGCCAGGCCAGATTCTTTTGCACCGCGCCACTGAAGGGTCAAGTTGGTTGCCAAATATGTTGGTTAAACCGTTCTGACCATAACAATCAATTTCTTGTATTTGCAAATCCAGATGGCGTACTGCCCAATCCATGTTTAGTTCGTCTTCTTCTGGCTCAAGAGAACATGTAGAATAAACAATTTCGCCATCATCACTTAGGCACTCTGCGGCCTTAGAGAGTATTTCTCTTTGAACTTGCGCGTTTTTCTCAACATCTTTGAGGGTTCTGTGTTTAAACCATTCTTTGTCTGAAGCAAAGTTCCCAGAGCAAGGAACATCCAATAAAATCCTATTAAACTTAAATTTTAGCTGCGTTGCTTGCCTTGCATCCAACAAATAAACCACAGTATTGCTAACATTGCAGCGCTCCAGATGATTAGACAATGCGTTGAGCCTTCGCTTATCCACATCCAGTGCCACCAAAACACCACTGTTCTCCATCAAATCAGCCAACTGCACAGTTTTTCCACCAGGTGCCGCGGCTGCATCGAGAACCTTTTTGCCTTTAAGACTTGTGAAAAGTGTTGCTGGGATTTGGGCGGCTGCTTCTTGAATGGAATAGTAGCCTAAGAGGTATTCGGCTGTCGCACCAGCGGAAACTTTTGACTTTTTTATCCAATAGCCAGATTGTAAGAAAGAGATTTTCTCAGTATTTACGCCTAAGTCCGCCAGCCGATCTGTGAGATTTTTCCCTTTGGCATTATTGTTGTTTATTCGGATGGCTTGACGTAACGATACGTCCCGAAATTTCCAACCCAACCGTTCATAACGGCTCAAGAAGAACTCTTTGTCCGACATCACCCCAAGATTACTGAGTCACAGTTAAAAACTTTTCAAACATTAGGTTAACAAACCCATTTTGTTGTTCTCCCACTTTGCCATATAAAAAAGCTTTTAGGCAGAAATGCATCTTAAGGGCATGTGTGAAGCGTATGTCAAAAATTGTACGAGTTGGCGTAACTTTCCCACCTGAACTTCTCAAAGACTTCGATGAAATCATCAACAAAATGGGGTATGAAAGCCGCTCAAAAGCCATTCAAGACGCTGTAAGGCTTTATGTTTCTGAGCGCAAATGGCTCAAAGAAGCAGATGCAGAACAAACAGGCGTTATTCTCATGGTTTACGACCATGATACGAGAGGATTAGAGAGTAACTTAACAGAATCCCAACATCAACACTCAAAACTGATATCATCAACCTTGCACATTCATATCAGTGAGCGCGACTGTTTAGAAGCCATCGCTGTTAAAGGCAAAGGCTCAGAAATACGCGCATTGAGCGATGAGCTGGCAACAAGAAGAGGAGTAAAAATCCTCAAGCCTATGATTGTTTCAGTTTAGACTTGAAACATACGCTCCAATGAAGCACGAGCTTTCTTGGCGACTGCTTCAGGAACTTTAACTACGTGCTTTTCCTCTTTTAGCGAAGCATAAAGCCTATCAAGCGTTGTCAACTTCATGTTTGGGCAGATGGCGCCTTCGTAAGCCAAATAAAAGTTTTTAGTTGGGTTTTCTTTGCGCAAACGGTGCAGGATGCCATCTTCAGTGCCGACGATGAAGTCTTTGGCATGAGATTCTTGGGCGTAGCGGCACATTTTTGATGTGCTACCAATAAAGTCGGCGACTTTCCGCATTTCCGAACTGCATTCTGGATGAACCATAACTATTGCGTTTGGGTGCTGCATTTTGAGGACTTTAACATCTTCAGGCTGAAACAGCAGGTGAGTTGGGCAGAAACCGTTTTCTGGGATGGGGATGAGGGTTTTTCCTGTTTGTTGCGAGACATATTCAGCGAGGTTTTTGTCTGGACCAAAAATTATTGTGTCAGCGTCAAGCGATTTTATGACCTCTACAGCGTTAGCACTGGTACAGCATATATCACAGTATGCTTTTGAGGTGGCTAACGTATTTACATACAGCACAACTGGCGCGTCTGGATAGAACGCTTTAGCACGTTTTATCTCATCAACAGTTAGCATCTGCGCCATGGGGCAACGTGCACCTAAACATGGCAACAGAACCTTTTTTTCAGGGTTCATTATAGCCGCGGATTCAGCCATGAAGTCCACGGCAGAGAAAACTATCATTTCAGCATCCTTTTCCTCCGCGGCTTTGCGGCTTAACTCGATGCTGTCGCCGATGTAATCCGCTAAGTCCTGAATTTCTGGACGCTGATAATTGTGAGCAAGTATGATTGCTTTCTTTTCTTTCTTGAGCTTTAGGATTTTTTCTTTCAAATCCATGTTTTCGCCTAGTT
Source organism: Candidatus Bathyarchaeota archaeon (assembly GCA_026014725.1). Taxonomy (NCBI): domain Archaea; kingdom Thermoproteati; phylum Candidatus Bathyarchaeota; species Candidatus Bathyarchaeota archaeon. Next base: position 83,711 of record JAOZHV010000029.1, read on the forward strand.
TAAATTAGCTTAAAACTAACGGACAAGTTAACAGATATATATTTTTACCTTAACAAACAAAAGTTTTAACTTAATTACCCCCTGATATATCAAAGTCCTTGAAATTGAGAAACAAGTGACTTTTCCTGTATCTGCAACTCCCCCTCCCCTATAAGGGGAGGCTAAAGAAAAAAGCCACAACTATCCCAACCTGTTCCACAATTGCCCCAGCCCCAAACGGCAACCCCTAAAAGTGCTGGTTTAGCCAAAAAGCATTAATTTGATGAATAGAAAATTACTAGTGAAAAACCATGTATTCTAAATGCCCAGATTGTCACTCTGACACGTACAAATTCTCAACCGAAGTCTACATCTGCAAAAACCCAAACTGCCGACACGTCGACACAAGACTACTGACCAAAATGCTCAAAGAAATCGGTCTAAACGAAAAAGTAATCAAAAAAGTAGAAGCAAACCTAATCGCAAGCGTAATGTAACATCTACAGCTTACTTCGACGCTTCTTTAGTTTGCCACTGGCTACTCTTTGAAATTCAAGTTCAAAAGCAGCTACCGGATTCTCAAGCTTCCACGCCTCAAGCACCAGCGGATTAACTTCCCCCACAACGCCAACCTCAAAGCCGTCTACCATTATTTTGCCGACCCTGCCCTCAATAAAACTTGGATGACTGGTTTCTTCTATTTCCCACGCAACCCCAAAATTAGTCAAAAAAGCATCCAACACAGACTTTATCTCCGAAAAGTTCGCAACAGCATGAGCGGTAACAGCCACAAGCCAATCCTCATCACGTGTTTTTGTCTCACAAGACTCATCAAGCAAAGTAACCTTACTCAACTCGAAAATTTTTTGCGGAGACTCAACGGACTGGTTTTTACTCAAAAACTCCATAACACTCGGCAAGAGCCAGTTACGCATACATGTCATGGTAACAACTTTGGGGTTAGCAAGCTCCACCACCACGCTTTTTTCTATCTTCATCTTATCAAACAGATTCTCTGGGCTTGTTAGTGTATAATTGAGAATTTCTTGGTAACCAAAACCAACCATTAATTCACGCGCAAGATTAATTAGACGCTGATCAGGGTTGGGCTGACCTGTTGTCGGCAACTCACGCCACAACGGCTCAATATTATTATAACCATATGCGATAGCGATGTCTTCGATTATGTCAACTTGATGCATCACATCCACACGATAACATGGAACCAGAGCCGTCACGCTTTCACCGCTTACTTTTTCAACACCCAACCCCGCAGTCTGCAACAAGCTAGGAATTTCCTTTGCAGATACGTTTAAGCCCAATAGACGATTTGTGTACTCTACACTTAACTCAAAGCGCTTATCATTAAAGTCTGGTGTAACAACCATTTTTTGTGAATAATTTGATTTTTCAGGATAATTCACTGTAGCCCCATACGCGGTTCCTCCACGGTCAATCAAAGCCAAAGTAACCAAATTCAAAGTATTCAAAACCGTGCTGTGCTGAGTACCTGTCACTTCAACAAGCAGGTTCCGAGAGTCCTCGGTGATTTTGCCTAAATCGTTGGAATTTATGATCGGCGGGAACGAGAGCACTTTGCCTTCGCTGTCAAACAGCATCGGATAAAGCGGATTCTTCTTAACGATGTGGGCATACTCAACGCCTTTTGGATGACGCTCCAAAATCTCATCCAAATTCATCCTTTCTGTGAAACCTAAAGGAACGAAACTCACGTCTGCTGGTTTAACAGCGGTATATTCAATTGGTGGCTTGATTAAGTCAAAGTTGTAAATTCCGATGGATGTTTTTTGTCGGTTTCTGCCGTAGGTTTGGTCGAGTTTGTCTTGCAGGTGCATGATTCCCTTGATAATATCGTCTGAGAGGTGAATGCCTTTGATTATTGAGCAACAAATGTAGGGTCGAATATCCCACAATTTAGCATTAACGTTGACTTCTATAATTGATTTGCCAGCCGAATAACGTTTTATTCCCTTTTCTTGATTTAGATAGCCGCGTAATGCGCGTGTTAAGCCTTCTATGCTCCAGAGGTCAGGGCGATTGGTGTCTTTCATTTCAATGCTGAGAGTTGCTTCTTTTTGGTTGTATTGTTTTACCTCTGCTTTAACGTAAGCAAGTATGTCATCTAACTTTTCCATGTCGCCGTTGAAATGAATGTTTAGTAAACGTTCAAGCTCATTGTAGTCTACGTCAATTGTAGGCATTTTATGTCACCTGTTTCCTTCTCAGCCAAGCTAGGTCTTGGCTAAAAATCATGCGAATATCATCTATACCTGCACGCATCATAAACAAGCGGTCAACACCCAGTCCCCAAGCGATAACTGGCTCTTTTACGCCTAAGGGCAAGGTAACTTCTGGACGGAAGATCCCTGAGCCACCGAATTCTATCCAGCCGTATCCTTCCTTGTAAGCGCTGAGTTCCACGCTGGGTTCAGTGAAGGGGAAGTAGTCAGGTTTGTACTTGACTTTTTCTGCTCCTGCGATTTCCATGGCGAATTTGCCTAAAACTCCAAGCAGGTCTTTTAGGGTGAGGTTTTGATCGATTATGATGCCTTCCACTTGGTTGAATTCTGATAGATGAGTTTTGTCGGTTATCTCTGGACGGTAAACGCGCGCAATGGAGAAATGTTTGCTTGGCACTTGGTAATTTTTTGCTTCGAGTGTTCGGGCGCTAAGGCATGTGCCGTGCCCACGGAGAATTAACCGTTGTGCTTCTTTGAGTGAGTATTTATATCCCCATCCTGTTGAGCCTGTTATCCAGCCGTTTTCATGTGTTTCTTTGACTTGACGTAGGGCTGTTTGGTGTTTTGTGGTGCCGCCGTATTGTGGTTCTTTTATGTAGTAGATGTCGCTTGGTTCGCGTGCTGGGTGGTCCTGTGGCACGTAGAGTGCGTCGAAGTTAAAGAAGCTTGTTTCCACGGCTGTGCCAGTCATTTCTTGGAAGCCCAGCTGGACTAGTTTTGCTCTGACTTCGTCGAGGAATTGTAGGTATGGATGTTTTTTGCCGGGCCAAGTTTTCGCCACGGGCGCTTCTATGTTATATTTTTGAAGTTTGACTTCACGCCATTTACCTGTGATTATAAGTTCAGGGCTGAGTTTTGTGACTTCTGGAGTTTGGCTGATGGCTTCAGCTGCGGCCTTTTTTCCCTCTTCAGTGATTTTGAGGATACGGGTTGTTTTAGGTTCAATAGTGGCAAGTTTACGTTTCTTTAGCTGTTCAGCTGCCTCTTTGAGGACATCGCTTAACTCGTCAAGCACCACTTGCTCTTTGCTTCTCATATATTTTAGGAGTGTTTCGTCACATCCCTCTGGAATAAACGCCTGATGCAATAACGTTTCAGAAATGTTCAGTGTGTTGTCATGTGAGGAGTAGATTGCCCATTTCTTTCGAATAACCCACCCTTGCGCGATCTGAACGAATTGCTGTTCAAGCCCAGCTTTTTTAGCTGCTTCACGCAACTCAGCTTTGCCGCCCATCTCTGCAACAGCGTGGATCAGTTTTCGTTCTGGTAAGCCATTTTGGGCGTAGGTTTTGCCTTCGGCTGTGAGTTTTATGATGTTTTGGGTAATTGCCTGTATGGTTAGCAAGTTTTTTTCTTGCAGGGCTAATGCGGAGCGCATAACGGCGGCGTCTGGGAAACCGCAGGCTTCGACGAGTTGTTCTACTGAGGCTTTTCCTCCTTGTTTGTCTATTGCGGAGAGGACTTGTTGTTCCTGCGCTCTGAGTTCAACCATACATACGCAACCTTGTTTTGGCAAAGTGTGTTATTATTTAACAGTAGTTCTTTCGCCTCAAATAAAAGCATGTTGATTCATTTCAGCGAGCATGTGCCAAGAGCCAACGTTATTATCCACATTATTAATGGATAACGTTAAAAATGTTATTCACTACGTATGCGCACAAATTTTTTTATTTCATAGTCACACGTGTTGCTGTAATGACTCATAAGAACGCATATGTTTAAAATTAAACTCTCCGACTATAGATGATTCACGGATGAACCTATACGCTATATTGTCTTTATTTGCAAGCACTATCTCCATAACCTTAGGTATAAGCGTATTTTTTCTAAACAGAACTGCAAAACTAAACAGACTTTTCATGGTCATGATGATTTTTAACTCATATTGGGCGTTCTGCCTATTCATGATGTCTCAGTCCACTTCTCTGGCGGGCGCTCTTTTTTGGCAAAAAGTCCTTTTTCTCTGGCCATTTATTATGTCGCTTCTTTTGCACTTTACGTTAGCCTACACAGAAAGCAATCTTTTAAAAAACAAATTCATTTATGTCGCCTTATACTTTCCTGCGTTATTCTTTTCGCTAACCGATTTAACTAACCCAAACGTGATTAGTACAACACCTATTTTGAAATTCTGGGGTTACCAAAATACATTACCTAACAATTCTTTGCTGTGCTGGCTCGATAACATTTGGGCGTGCTCATTTGCTGTTTTATCAGTTGTTTTCTTTGTTAGGTATCATAATAGTTTGAAGGAAAAAACTAGGAAACAGCAAGCTAAAATTGTCGCTGTAGCATTCACAATCCCCATAATTTTAGCGTTAATCACAGATTCACTGTTTCCTTTTGCAGGAATAGACTTCCCAGGGTTAGGTGCAATATCCTGTAGCATAACTACATTTTTTGTAGCCTATGGCATGCTCAAGTATGAGTTGTTCAGCTTTAGACCTGAAATCGCAACAGAAAACATTTTCGCCACAATGTCAGACTCAGTTATCCTATTAACCCTTGACGGAAAAATCATGAAAGTCAACCAAGCCTTCAAGGATTTGACAGGATACAGCGAAAAAGAAGTTATCGGAAAAACAATAAACGAACTGTTACGTATGGCAAACGTCTTGAATCAGGAGAACAACCCGGCCAAAATTATTGAAAACCTGCGCAGTATACGAGAAATAAAGAACTATGAATTATCTTTCACCACTAAAACTGGGGAAAAACGAATAGTCACAGTATCCTGCTCTGTGGTATCTGATAATGGTGGGAAAGATGTTGGTGTAGCATTTGTTTTGCGTGATTTCACTGAACGGCGGGCTATTGAGCAGAAACTGCTTAAAGCTGAGAGGTTCGCATCGATTGGAGAGTTGGCAGGCATGTTGGGGCATGATTTGAGAAATCCGCTATCAGGCATCAGTGGCGCAAATTTCTATCTGCAACGAAAACTCAAAGGTAAACTTGACACTCAAGAAAAGGCCATGTTTGAAAGTATAGACAAAAGTATAGATTACTCAAACAAAATCATCAACGACCTACTGGACTATGCAAGCTGCTGCTCCGACGAAGTCAAATTGGAACTATCTCAGGTTACACCTAAATCCTTAGTTAAAGTTGCACAGACGCTTTCAGTGCAACCTAAGAACATCAAGTTACTGGATGAAACTGCGGATTCGCCACAATTTTACGTTGACGAAGTAAAGATTTGCCGTAGCTTCATCAACATCCTCAAAAACGCTTTCGATGCCATGCCAAACGGAGGTGAAGTGAGAGTAACAAGTGAAGTTAAAGCTGATAAAGTTACATTCACATTCAAAGACAGCGGTTGCGGCATGACTAAAGAAACCATCGAAAAACTCTGGACGCCCCTGTTCACCACTAAAGCCAAAGGTATGGGCTTTGGCATGATCATCTGCAAAAGGAACATCACGGCGCATGGCGGAAAAATTGATGTGGAAAGCGTTTTGGGGAAGGGGACAACCATAACAGTGAAGTTGCCGCTTAACCTCAAGTCTTGATTGAGAATATATTAAAAAAGAAACGAAATCTAATTTGAGGTTATTTGGATTTGCCAGCTTTTTTGGCGCAAGCAGTACTGCAGTACTTAACTTTCGCATCAAACGTCGTGAAAGGTTTCTTGCACACTTGACATTTCTTATCCAACCATAAACCTCCTTTGCATTCTTATTGGCGGTTGTGTGTAAAAGTTTTTCTCAAAGAAACAGCCAACCATTGGAGCGTTTAACTTCTGTTTGATAGAATATCTTTTTCAACAAACCCATGACATTTGATGTTGCGAAAAGTTTGTTGCTCTGCCATAGACCCCCTCCCCCTATATAAAGGGCTGATTTTTCAACATGTCTCTGGCTCAAAAAATCGCCAAAGCACCTGCCTCTTAGGTTTCAATTTAGAACCCCAATAGTGTCTAATATGCCATGCGAAAAACAAGTGAAAAATAATAAAGGAAAAAAGAAAAAGCGCCAGAGCTTATTTTATTTTACTTTGTAGTCTTCTGAGTCGACTACACGTTCGCCTTGTGGACCTTGAGTTCCGCCGCTTGGTGGTGGCTGTGGTCCTGCACCTGTCTGTTGTCCTTGCTGTTTGGCGTATTCTTGTGCTGCTTGCTGGTAGACTTTGGTTCCGACTTCTTGGAGCACCTTCTGTAGCGCGTCTGATTTTGCTTTGATTTGTGCCATGTCGTTGCTGGCAAGCGCGTTTTTGAGGTCTGTTACAGCTGCGTCGATTTTGCCTGTTTCTTCAGCTGAGAGTTTGCCTGCAAGGTCAGTCTTGGTGCGTTCAGCAGTATAAACGAGGCTGTCGGCGGTGTTGCGTGTTTCGGCTTCTTCCTTCTTCTTTCTGTCTTGTTCGGCGAACTGTTCTGCCTCTTTGATTAAGCGTTCTTTTTCTTCTTTGGATAGCTTTGTTGATGCTGTGATTGTGATTTTGGATTGTTTCCCTGTTCCGAGGTCTTTGGCAGTTACGTTTAGGATGCCGTTAGCGTCGATGTCAAAGGTTACTTCGATTTGTGGGACGCCTCGGGGTGCTGGCGGCAAATCTACAAGGTTAAACATGCCAAGCGAGACATTATCGGATGCCATGGCGCGTTCGCCTTGGAGCACGTGTATAGTAACTGCGGTCTGGAAGTCTGCGGCTGTCGTAAAGATTTGGCTACGTTTAGTGGGGATTGTTGTATTCTTTTCTAAGACTTTTGTGAAGACACCACCCATGGTTTCAACCCCTAGCGAAAGAGGGGTAACATCGAGCAGTAGCAGGTCGGTGACTTCGCCAGTGATGACTCCTGCCTGAATAGCAGCACCGATGGCAACGCATTCCATGGGGTCAACCCCACGTTCAGGTGCCTTGCCCAAGATTTGCTCAACAAACCTCTGCACTAAAGGCATACGGGTCATGCCGCCGATTAGAATGATTTTGTCAACCTGCTGAGGCGTTAGTTTAGCATCCTCCAGAGCCTTGAGCAGTGTGGGTCTTGTTCGCTCAACTATGGGTTGCGCGAGCGATTCAAGTTTGGTTCTTGTCAGGGTCATGTGCAGGTGTTTTGGTCCTGAAGCGTCTGCTGTGAGAAATGGCAAGTCAATGTCCGTACTCATGAGTGTGGACAGTTCAATCTTGGCTTTCTCTGCAGCGTCTTTGAGCCGAGACATAGCCATCTTATCGCCACTAACATCAATGCCTGTTTGACGCTTGAATTCGTCAAGGATATAGCCCATAACTGCTTTGTCAACATCTGTGCCGCCCAACTGTGTATCGCCGCTTGTGCTGAGTACTTGGAAGACACCTTTACCAAAATCCATGATTGTTACGTCATGGGTTCCTCCGCCGAAACTGAAAACAAGGATTTTCATTTCATGCTCAAGCTTGTCGATGCCGTACGCAAGGCATGCGGCTGTGGGTTCGTTGATGATGCGCATCACTTGGAAGCCTGCGATTTCTCCTGCGTCTTTGGTGGCTTGGCGCTGGTTGTCGTCAAAGTGAGCTGGGACAGTAATGACTGCCTTGTTTATGCTACCGCCCAAGTAGGTTTCTGCATCCTTCTTGATTTTCTGCAGAATGAACGCTGAGAGCTGCTGCGGGCTGTACTCTTTGCCGTAGATGTGGGCTTTGTAGTCTGTGCCCATTTTACGTTTTATTTCAAATACGGTTCCTTCAGGGTTGGTTGTGGCTTGGCGTTTTGCGGGTTCACCAACCAACAGCTGTCCATCCTTAGTGAATGCAACAACTGACGGGAACATTTTTCCAGCCATTGTTGGTCCTTCCGCGCTGGGAATGACCGTTGCATGTCCACCTTCATAGATGGCAGCTGCTGAATTGGTTGTTCCCAAATCTATACCTAACACTTTTTGATTGGTTTTTTGATTACTCATTTACTTTTTCCTCCGTTTGATTACTTTTGTTATCCGATGACTTTGATGGCTTAACGGCTACTTTCACGATGCTTGGTCTTAACACTTTACCCCTCATCATGTAGCCTTTTCTTATTTCTTCTACTATCATGCAACCATCGATGCCGTCCTGCTCGACAGCGACAATAGCGTTATGGCACGTAGGGTCAAATACCTTGCCTTTGACGCACTCTATTGGAGAGACGCCTTCTTGCTCAAGAACTTTTCTTAACTTCTTTAAGGTCATTTCAACGCCTTCAACTAAGCTTTTTTGCGATTTCTCTGCTGACTTGCCTGCTTTAACCGCCAACTCTAACTCATCCATAACGTCCAATAACCCAACGATTATCCGCTCGTTGCAGTAATCCTTGATTTGCTGGGTTTCCCTATCAAACCGTTTCTTTTGATTCTCAAAGTCAGCCTGCAAGTACTTGAGCCTATTCAAGTATTCTTCAGAACGCTTCTTTTCACACTCAAGAAGCTGTTCAAAATCAACTGGCTGAGGCTCTTGGTCATCAACCATTGAACGTATCCCTCTACCACAAGTACCAAACAATTCAAAAGCAGGAATAGAAAAATATTTCGCTTAAACAAAGCATAAACTACACGAAAAACGTAACATCAGCAAATAATCCAAGCATTCTTAAGGTCTAAAACCGCCCAAAGTGCAAAGCGCCAAAGCCGCAGCCGTTAAATCAGCTGTAGTCCCGGGATTACAAGAGTTCCCACTAAGCCGCAAGCGCCTATCAAACTCTGCTAAGCGATTTTTTCCTTCAACAGTCTCTAATCCGTCAAGTTCAAGTATTGCTTTAGCTTCAGCGGACACTTCTTGAGCTTTCTGTTTACCGACTTTACGAGCAATAAAAGTGTCAGCGCGCTCTGAGAGGATTTTTAAGAAAGTATGCACCACAGCAGTGGTGAGCGGTTTGCTTTCAAGTTGGCTTGTAAGGTACGGGTAAGCCAAATCAAACGTTATCGGATAATTGTTTACCCATTCATAGCATATGTCATCATAACTTTGGGCAATCTTGAAAACCTCAAACAACCCAACATTCTCTTTAAGTAACCGCTCCTTCGAATGCGGGTCAGTAACATCCAAATCAGGTGCGCCGCCAAGCCCGCTTGGACAAGCAATATCCACCGCCTCGTAGAGGTGAACAGAATCCCATGCGCTAGCCGCCCTAACCACAGAATCAATGTTTTTGCGCAGAACTCTGAAATCAAACTGGTAAGCCTTCTTTGTTGGCGTCATTCCAGCAGCAACAGCAATGGGAACAAACAGCATCAGTGTGCCCAAAATCGTGTTTCCGCCTCTCTGCCAAGCCGCAACATTCAAAGCACAAGTCTTAATCAACTCGCCTACGCCAACCTTGCCAGCCTCAAATTTCCCCTTAGCCACAGAAACACCGCGGTAAGCCGCCTCCTCAAGCGTTGACCCCACAGCGACAGCGGAAGCAAAAAAATGCTCCACTCTAGTGCGCTCAAAACTTGACGTTAAACTCACGTTGCCTGGTTTTTCAGCGCCCACCTCAAGAAGCATCGCCAATTGCAAACACTTCGAAATATGCTGTGCTTTTTCACAGTCGCCCAATGGATGCACCGACATTACTGGTTCAAAGTGAAGCTTTATTAAACTTTTGAAAAAAATAAACCCGTAAAGGCGATGGCTCTGAGGGCACGAGAAGGAGACCTAATTAAAACCAAAAGCAACGTAATCTTCGACGTTAAAGGCACAGTTCACCCAAAAGACAAAGTCATCGCGTTCCCCCGTTTCATCCCTCAACCAGAAGGCACAAGAAAAGACAAGGACGCAACCTACGGCAAAGTCTACAGCCTAAGCGACAGATTCCGCTACCTACAAGAAAACCACCCGGATCTCATAGTTTTCGACCCCGTTTTCGGCGAAACCCTCTGCGAAGTCCCAGCAGAGCAAATCTCCGAGCACTACCAGCCCACAGAAAAACTCGCCTCACTACGTACATCCAAGCGCCTCACCGCATTAGAAAACAAGGCACTCCAACTTGCCACAGCACTAAAAGAAAAGGCAGACATACCATGGAGTAGCATCGGCATTTCAGGCTCCATTATGGCAGGCTTAACTACAGAAAAATCAGACATCGACCCTATTGTTTCCGGCGTGGAAAACTGCAGAAAAGCCTACGGTGCCCTGCAAGACCTTCTTCAAGATGAGAACAGCCAATTCAAACCGTATACAAAACAAGAGCTCCAAATCCTCTTCGACTTCCGTTCGAAAGACACCCACATGAGCTTCGAGGATTTTGTTTCAATCGAAAGCCGCAAAGCCTTCCAAGGCATGTTCATGGGCACCGACTTCTTTGTCCGATTCGTGAAAGATTACCATGAAATCACCGAGCAATACGGTGATGTGCACTACAAGAACAGCGGCTACATAAAAATAGTAGCCAACATAGCTGGCACCTCGGATGCGCTGTTCACGCCCTGCACATACAAGTTGCGAGACGTTCAAGTTGTGGATGGACCAAAACTCGAGCCAATAACCGAAATCTCATCGTTTCGCGGCCGGTTCTGCCAGCAAGCAACAGTCGGGGAAACAGTTGAAGCGCAGGGCAAAATCGAGCTTGTTACCGATAATAAAAGCAAAAATGAGCACTACCGCCTTATATTGGGCAATAAGCCCTCGGATTACATGGTACTCAAGCGCTAATGTATCACTTTTAGCACTTGATCATAGTACCGAGGACAATACGTTAACGTAACTTGCAAGAAAATGCTTTTCGGCGAAGCCACCTCTTCAAGATTGCCTTCAACAATGACAGTTTCATCCTTTTCTGCTTGCAAGCGGAACTCTTCCATAAAAGAGAAAATCCGCTTAGCCTCAAGCGCTTCTTTTGGGCCGTCTAAAACTTTCAGCGGCTCGATACCATAGATTGATGGAATGAACGGCGCTTCGTCATCTGCTTTGACACGCGCTTTTAGTTTAACCCAACCTTTACGCTTAATCGTGGTTTGCGGGTCATATTCGGACTTGATTTCATCCCAAGCCTTAACAGGTTCAAACTCAGTCTTTATAGTTCTCCCAGAGGCTTCGTCATCGTATAACCCGTAAATTTGTTTTCGGCGCTGATGCCAAACAAAGTCTTTCACGGTAAAATTTTTGAAACGCCATTGCTTGCCCGCCATAACTTTGACAGATTCAAATTCGTTGTGGAAGTGAGAGTTTTTTTCTTTGTAGAGAGCTTGGAGGGTTTTTCGGATTTTTTTATTTTCTTTTTTACCATACACGGTTAGGTCTATGTCTGAGTATTTTGGGTGGTGAAAATTATGCAGCATTGAACCGAAAACGCCAAAGTTCCTCGCCTTTAATCCCGATTTTCCCGTAACTACCTTCAGCACATTCAAAGTGGCTTCTACAAGTTCATCTTTAGGCGGGGCGTGGATGAGTTCTTGGAGGCGCTCTTCGGGTTTTCTTACGCGGTAGATATCATCCAGATGGACACCAACGACTTTTTGGCGAAGCATCTCATGGTAAATCGCATATTTTTGGAATTGAGTAGAAACAAGCTTCATACCTTCATCATTATAGAATTTGTAGAAAGTTTGGTTGGGCGCGGTTCTTGGCGCTCTGGGGTCGGTTGACTTGAATATGTTCTGTGAGGCGTATTCTGCATCGCAGATGTAGGCGTCATTTGGGTGGCTATAGCCGAAGACTCGAAAGATTAAGCCTTCAACTGTTTGGATGGCGTCTCGGTCACGCAGTTTTATATTGGCCATATGTATTCTTCCTCTGAAGTGGCTGTTCCGACTACCACTTGATAAAACACACTACCGTCACGTGTAGATTTGACTTTCTCTATTTTGCCTGCAACTTTTATTTTTTGTCCTGTTCGGGCGACGTTGCGGTAACAACCTATGTTTGAGATTACCGTAGCAGGTATTTTGTCTATGTCTAGTTCTGATTGGTTATCTTGAGGCTGGTAGTTGGTGATCTTGTATGTTGCTGGGCGGTACATGGTTTGTGTGTCGTCACAAATTGTTGCCGTGAAACGGACTGGTTCCAGCGGCGTATAAGTGCAATCGCCGTAATGGGTGGTGATTTCATGGGGTTTTCTGGTTGCGTTGTACATCCAAATTTTGCCCTTATATTTTCCAACAAACTTCCTTGCGGCTTCTATGCGGTTACCAGCGATGTAAGAGAGTTTCCCCTCGTTTACGAGTCGTTGAATGGCGTCTTCTACACTGCGAAAGTTTTCTGTGCCGTAGACAACAAAATCCATGTCTGACTCTTGAGAATGCATATCAAGCGCAATTGAACCATGCATACCTAAATCAGTTAAATCCACGCTTGACTCTTTAGAAACAAGGTTAACGAGCTCAAGCGCTGTTTTTTGTAACGCGTCATGTTTGGGCAGGTTTTGGAGCCAAACAAGACGGTCTTTTGGAACAAAAACTTGCCTTATTTTTTCCAGCGGCGCAGTTATGAGCTCTTTTCCTCGTGTTTCATCAAAGAAGAGGTAGTCAGGAAAGTTTTTACGGAATGCCTCAGTGAACGTTTGGTAGTTTTTGGCGGTGTAGAGTTTTTCTGCTCTGAACAATTGGCTGGTTAGTGGGTCTGAGCCGAATTTCCATGTGCGCGTGAGCATTTGTACGTTAAAGAGGTCTTTGTATTTCGCTGGGATATATTTAAGAAAAGCAAAAACTCGGTCTTCAGGGTGTTCATAACCAAACGTGTTAAAGATGAAGCCATCCTGCGTGACGAATGTGTCTCCATCCATCGGCGCCCAAATTTCTGATTCCGTGCGTTACACCGCGAAATACTGTAATTTGTTAATTAAAAAAGTTATTGCACATAATTCATAGTTAGCGAGTGCTGGACTGACTACAAAATTCGAGGGTACCCAACGGATGCCCGCTTACATTCTCAGTTTCCTTGGCTACGCATGCCATGAAAACACTATGTTGCCATAGCCATGCCATGCCAATTATTGCGGTTCCTAATTGGGTACCCTCAATATTAGGTACGTTAACAGGAAAAATATCAATTTTTGTTGTAAACAAGCTGTAGCCACAATAGCAGTTGATTTTCAAAAGACTTTTAACATGCCCAGTAAGTTTATTTTCAATGTACTTGAAAGCCATTGCAAGCACACTAAATTCCAGACGGTTTTGGATTTGGCAAATCAGCGGTGCCATAATCTACGCTATCCCAGCGACTATTCGGATTGCAACAGGAGATTCTGTTTTGCCGTTCCTAAGCCTGTTTGCTACCCCTTGGATTGGACACTACGTACCAGCCAACTTGGTGGAGAAAATTTTGGTTAACGCATTTTTCCCCGGCGGTGCAGGAGCAATTGCAGGAGAAGTTTTCTACACAAACAAGTATGGCGAACCCGTTACCAGAAAAAAGAAGTATCTTGCACGACTGGGCGGCGCCATGCTTTGGGTAACAGCATGGACGTTATTTCAATACTGGGGTAACGCGCAAAACATCATAAGCACGTATGGCGGCAACCTCTTTGAGTACCCTTCAATTTACCCCCTGAACTTCGGCTTGGCTGCGCTTTCAGTCTTCACCCCTGATGTGGTCGGCTTCGTCAAGAATAAAACAGCAAAAGCCTACCACAGGCTTAGGCGCAACAAAGAGTGTTAAAGTTAATATGGCTATAGGAGCTTAAAGTGGAAGCATGTCCTTTCATGTTAGACGCAAAGACCGAGAAATCACAGACCCAGAAGAGATGCGCCAAGTCCTAAAAACCACAAAATACGTCACAATAGCCCTCTGCATGGATGACACCCCCTACCTTGTCGCACTCAGTCATGGTTACGACCAGACTAAAAACTGCCTCTATTTTCACTGTGCACCAGAAGGCAAAAAGCTCGTCTACGCTAAAGCTAACCCGCAAGTGTGGGGGCAAGCGGTGCTTGATTACGGGGTTACTGACGAATGTGATTATGCATATACGTCGGTCCACTTCAGCGGCAAACTTGTTTTAATCGATGATTTAGAGGAGAAATGGCATGCCCTCAAAACACTAGTATACCAAACCTCCAACACTCCTGAAGAAAAACTAGCCAAAGTCAAACCTGAAAAACTTCAACGCACAACCATGGGCAGAATCGACATCACATACATGAGCGGCAAAAAACATCAAGCGCCAGAAACCCAAAAATGATTAAAAGCAGTATCATAGAGTAGCGGTCTGGAAAATATTATGCTGAACATGAAACTGTCCTCTAAACTAACCAAAACAGCCCTCATCCTCTTGATTCTCTTCATAGTGGCTTTCTTAGTTTACTGGGCAACTGGCGAAGGACACCCAACATGGTACAACTACTATGTACGTTTAGCCGATGCTTTCCTTCACGGGCGCCTCTACCTGCTAGACAACCCCAGTTGGCTAAACGAGCTCATACCTAACCCTTCAGGCCCAGGATTCTACGTTGTTTATCCACCCCTGCCTGCGTTCATCATGACGCCCCTTGTTGCCCTGTTTGGGACAGACCTAAACCAAACGTTAGTAGGATTATTTTTTGCTGCCGCCACGGTTCCTCTTGCCTTTCTCGTCGCCAGAGACGTAACCCACAAACCAACCGATATAGCCCCCGTCAAGAAAACAACGTACATTTGGTTTGCATCACTCTTCGGTTTTGGCACCCTATTCTGGTATCTTGCAAGTTTAGGTTCAGTATGGCTCATTGCACAAGTCATGGCAACATTCTTCATGTTTTTGGCGTTGCATGAATCCTTCAACAAGAACCGCCCCCTTCTAATCGGCTTGCTTGTGGGCGCATCATACTGGTGCAGGCTCCCAACGATACTTGGCATTTTCTTTTTTGCAGGACTTGCCATCACTAAACAACAAAACGCAAAGTGGATGGGGAAATTCAAGTCAGCCCTGCCAGCACTTATAAAAATGGCAATCGGCGTGGGTGTCTTTGTAATTGCTAATTTTGTTTATAATTATCTTCGTTTCGGCACAATCTTTGATGTCGGCTACTGGCTAATTCCAGGCGTCCTCGACGAGCCATGGTTCCGCCATGGACACTTCAGCCTCCTTAACATACCCGACAACCTGCTACCGTTCCTGACGGGATTGCCGATATTAACGTCAACTGCTCCATACTTGCAATTTCCTATGAGTGGAATGGCAATATGGTTTACCACGCCCGCTTTTGTTTTTGCCTTAAAGGCTAAGTTAAAAGACCGCGTTAATCAATGGAGTTGGGTTGCCATATTTTACATTGCGTCAGTGATATTCACGAATGCCGCGACGGGCTGGGGCTTTGGATACCGCTACGCCATGGACTTCTACCCGTTCCTCTTCATTCTTACAGTCCGCGGAATGGGGGCAAACCTCAAATGGTACCACAAACTCCTAATCATTCTTGGAATAATCGTGAACCTTTGGGGTGTGGTCGCGATTAACAAGTTCCCCGACGCACAAGTTCTAGTTTAACCCCAAGCTGCGGCAGAGTTAACAACAGCTGATTCCTAACAAATCTTTAAGCCAAAAGCGGGAAAGCTTAATTAGCTAAAATATAGTGTATTGTTCGGCGCTTATGCCCAGGTAGTATAGTCAGGTCTAGTATATGCGGCTGTCGCCCGCAGGACCCGGGTCCAAATCCCGGCCTGGGCGCCACTTCTCTGTTATTTTGCTTGAGAGGATTTTGAATACATATGGTCACTAAAGATTGTCTGTCCATAAGCAATAAATAATATCTTAAGATAACCGATATTATGGTCGATATGAAAAAGCAAGCCGAAATCCCCTGCACATCTTGCCAGTCATGGAATAGTAAACAGAAAAAATTTTCCTGCAACCCAGACGACTGCAAAGAACTTACTACATGGCTGTTTGCAAATGCTCCGCAATTACGCAAGGAGACCGTACAATTGCAGGTGCGTCTTCCAGAAATCGCAATCAAATACGTAGTCTAAAATAACATATTTTTCAGCATTTTTTGATTCTATTAGCTTTATTATCATCCTTGCATAGTTTAGGACTGAGGTTTTTTGGCGTTTTAATCAAACGTGTGCAGAAAAGATATACATCAACACAGCTACTATCAACAAGAAGATGACTCTCACCCAAAAACCAAAAGTCCACATCCGAAATCCCGATAATTGGTTAGTTGATGTCATAAAAAAAGTTAACAGTAGTGCCGTAGAGCAACAGGTTGTCACCCGCTCAAGCAACAGCCTCTGCGTTCTCTGCAAAGGCGCACGATTCCTCTGTGGGAAAACACGTTGCCCCATAATGGTTAAAGTCAACTATTTCCTCAAGAGCGTGCCCCTCATGGAAACTGAAGACATAGCAGGGATGTCGCCACCAAGCGTTTTCATCGGCAGAATCGGCTACCCAAACGTCTACGTGGGGCCACTGGTGCCGCCAGTGCATGAAGACACAAGTATTTATGATTTACCCGAGCGTTGGTTCGGCAAATCTATGGATGAAATTGTGGGTTTCCGCAGTTTGCTTGTACGTGGCAAGCACCTAGTTAACGTCCAAAAATTTACCGAAGCTGGCAAAATAATGGATCAGACACGTGAATTAGCTCTAGCTGACACAAGCGTTGACATGGAGCTCAACCTTACCAAGAAGCCCAGAGGCTCAATATATCTTGATGATGACATTCAGCCGTTTGGGCCTTCTGCGCCAATTCGAGACCTGCGAGTGGGCAACGCACGTTACGATGACAAGATTGAGAAAGCCTATTATGACACGGACTTGCGAGCTACAAATGCCGTGGTAGAGCTCTACAATCGAGGCGTCATGGTGACTAAAATTCAGAAGGCCTTCAGCGTAGGCGCATTCGGCATTGAAAAGAAAAGACGCCTTGTTCCCACACGCTGGAGCATAACAGCAGTTGATGACATCATCTCCAAAAGCTTGGTGGAGAAGGTTAAAACTTTTCCTGAAATAAACGAGTACAGAGTTTATGAATCGATTTACTTAGATAACGTGTTTGAAATTCTCATGATTCCTGCCCAGTGGAGCTATGAATCAATGGAAGCATGGTACCCAGGCACTGTTTGGAACCCTAACGGAAAAAGCATAGCCATCTTCTCAGATTGGGAGGGCAACAGTGGACGCACAACCTACGCTGCGATAGGCGGCTGCTACTACTCCGCACGCTTAGCCGTCTGTGAGCAACTCCAAAGAGAGAGGCGGCAAGCAACAGTTATTGTCCTACGCGAAGCAAGACCTGGCTATATCATGCCTATCGGCGTGTGGCAAGTCCGTGAGAACGTTCGAAACGCCATGCGTCAAAAACCATACATGTTCAAGAGCCTCGCTGAGTCATTGCAATTTATCAGCAGTAGGTTTGAGATTCCTCTGCAACGATGGATATTACAGAGTGAACTCTTAAAAAGAGCGCTATTCCAGAAAAAGATAACCGACTTCTTTAAGGGCTAAATTGGGCAAATTTTAAAATAACTAACCGCTTTATAACTTGCTTGATGTTCAATGCTAACCTCTGCAACCAAAAGGTTCATTCTGCCCTTTTCAGGAGAGAAAACAAGAGAAGCATGGGGCTCAAAGATTGAAGCGGGAACCGTTTTTGCTGTTGCAGAGCTTGAAAGAAGCAAAGGCGGCGGCTTAATCGTTAAAAAACCTGAAGAAAAGCTCGCTTTTATTGCTAAAATGGGTTATCCGCTGTGGTTGTATCCAAAGAATGATGCAGTTTTTATCTTCGATGGATTGGACGATTCCACTTTTAATGTTTCTTATCCTGAGATAGCCCCAGTTAAAGCGTTCATAGAAAGTCTCAATAGAAATTCGACCACACGAGAAAGCTACATGCGCTTTCTATCTGATGAAGCACAGTATTTCCAAAAAAGAAAAGAAAGAACATTCATTTTCCGAAGCTTGCTAACAGACGGCCAATTCAAAACTGAGTTAAACATATACCGCAAAGAAGCAATGGAAGCAACCGATCAAGCGTTTGCAACTTCAGCGCCTGTTCTGCTACCGCCAACCATAGATGAACCATCAATTTCTTTGATGTTATCGGACTTTGAAAAAGTTAAATTATTCATAAAAGAGGATACGCAGCAAATTCCAGACTGCATAAGGATAGTTAACAAAGCGACAAGCCAGTACATAACAGAAATTGATTACCAAGCAGCTGCAGTTAAAGAAGAAGCGGAAGCAAAAATCAGAGCTCAACAAGAAATTATAAACCCAAAAATAGCCGCCATCAACAATGAATACAAACGAAAAATAAAGACTACTACCGATAACTTTGACCAAGAACTTGAAAACCTCCAGAAACTAAAAGTAAAAACCCAAAAATCCATAGAAAGCAATGAAGAAAAAATCAAACAGTACCAACGTAAAGCAAAAATCCAAGCAGAAAAAAATCATGAAATCTACGAGAAAAGATGGAAAGAAAAAATCAAAGAAACCAAAAAAGAAATAGACGCTTTTAAAAAAGAACTCAAAAACATCGAAAAAAACTATTCAAACCTAAATAAACAAAAGATAAGTGAAATAACAAGATTAAATCTTGAGCTTGACGCTGAAGTCAAGTTAGCTCGGCAACCAATAGTGGAGCTTGAAACTGCTCGTGATGCTAAATTACAAGTATTCAAGCAGGAGACGGAGAAGCTCATTAACTTAGAAAAGCCAGTGATTAACGGGTTAAATGAAAACATGGAACTTTTAGAGATAATCACCAGCAAGTTTGAGTTGCTAGGTATCAAAGACCAACAGCTCAAGAATTCAAGCTTATTCTATGTTCCGTTCTACAGCATTTGCTATGAAATAGGCTTAACTAGACGATACATCATTCTGCCTCCCTCAACGCTTGGCAGTGCTGATTTTTCAACCAAACTTAAAGCCTTTTTAGGTATGTCAAAAGCCAAAGGTCTCCTGTCTCCCCGTTTTAATTCTATTGCAACGCTGATCAGCAAGGTTGAGCGGCTTACAAAAGAGAACACAGCATTCGAGAGCCAACTCAAAGACGTATGTGAAAGAAACAATCTCTTAAAGAACAGCATGTTTCTTGAGAATGCATCTAAGGGATTAAATTATCTTAAACGCGGTGGCTGGCTTTCCGATAAAGAGTATGATGAGTTGAGCCAAAGTTTGCCGCATGCTTAACAACGAAAGCTGGTTTTTTAAAAATACTTATTGCATTCTTCACATTGTTAATATTACTGCTGAACGCCTTTAGTCAAAGCGGAGGCAGTGATGGTTGTGGCGGATTTAAGCGATTACATTCTTAAAGTTTCTAAGTTAAACGTAAAACTGCAGAACCAAATCTTGCTTGATAACATTAGTTTTAATGTCAAAAGAGGAACGACCTTGGCTGTGCTTGGACCAAACGGCGCGGGCAAGTCAATTCTTTTTCGAACATTGCTTAACATGGTTCCATACAGCGGTCTTGTAGAGTGGAACGGAAAGGTTAAGGTTGGTTATGTTCCACAGTACGTCTCAGTTTCAGACATGCCCATGTCCGTGAAAGAGTTCCTTTCAATCGGGAATGGCAACGCTGATCCTGAAAGGTCTCTTGAGCTTGTACGATTAAAGGATAAAGGTGTCTTAAATAAGCGGTTAGGCGTAGTCTCAGGCGGGCAGTTGAGGCGTGTTTTGATTGCTTGGGCGCTCAATGATAATCCCAATGTATTGCTTTTGGATGAGCCAACAACAGGCATCGACATGGACAGCGAAGAACCAATCTACCTAATGCTAAACGAAATCAAGAAAACAGAAAAAATCACAATTCTCCTCATCACACACAACATCCACATCGTTGAAGAATATACTGATGACTTGCTTGCCCTAAACAAGTGTGTAACCTTTTGCGGCAAATCTTCAGAAATTGCAAAAGCCGATACTCAAAAAATGATTTACGGCGAACCTATGTGCGTTGAGACACTGGAAGGAGGAACGTAACATTTCAGTAGTTTTTAGTTTGGTAACGGCTGTTTTCGTAGGCATCTCAGCAGGGTATCTGGGCTCACTTATGGTTCTTGAAAAAATGGCGCTAGTCGGCGATGCACTCTCTCACGTCGCTTTGCCAGGCCTTGCCATCGGAATCATCTTTAACTTTGACCCACTAGTCGGCGCGTTTGCTTTTCTGTTTGCTTCAGCGGTTTTAATTTGGCATTTGCAGAGAGTGACAAAAATTTCTTTTGAAGCCTTAGTTGGTGCACTGTTCACGTTTGCTTTAGCAATGGGTATATTGTTGATGGGGGACAACCTTGACGCTTTAGAAGAGGCACTTTTCGGAGACATCACTCAAGTCACGTTTGCGCATGCTATAGCTGCGGTGGTAATCTCTATAGTAGCGATTCTGTTAACCAAACTTATTTACAAGAAATTAGTGCTGGCGATGATTTCTGAAGACCTTGCAGTTTCAAAAGGCATAAGCGTTGCCAAAACCAATCTTCTTTACCTTTTTCTTGTGTCATTGGTTGTTGCTGTAGGCATCCAAATTGTTGGAACATTACTTGTAGGCTTTCTTGTCATAGTTCCAGCCATAGCTGCCAAGAACCTGAGCACTAACATGCAAAGATACGCCTTATTGAGCGCAGTTTTGGGGTTGGTTGCCGCAGTCACAGGTATACTATTATCAAGCTATCTTGGCCAGCTTCCAGGTCCGATTGTAGTTTTTGTAGGCATAGGCATTTTTGCAGTCACAGTATTAATAAATTGGAGAAAGAAACTATCAACCTGAAGGTGCCATGGCAAATGAAGAGGTACACGGGTAAAACATCAACCGCCATAATACCTTTTGATAAAAACAAGATTCTGCTAATTAAACGAAACACCATACCCTTCAAGGGGTACTGGGCTCTGCCTGGCGGCAGAATGGACCCAGGCGAAACTATTGAACAAACCATCATCAGAGAGGTCAAGGAGGAGACGGGTCTTGATGTTGCCATCGTGCGCAAAATCGGCGAATACGTTGAGAAGGGCGTTAAAGATGAGGTGGAATACGAGTATTACCCAAAATGCTTTTTGGTTAAACCTGTGGGTGGAGACATCAAAAAACAAGAGGGCGAAATCTTGGAAATCAAGCTCTTTAGCTTAAACGAGTTGCCGACGCCCTTGGCTTTTGAACATGACCAAATGATTCGTGATTACCTGAAAAGCTAATCATGCTCTCATCGCTTTATATTTTCTCTGAACTAGTTTTCTAATTTCATCACCGATAAAAATCGAGCTTGAAACCAAGAGTATTATTAACCAGTCCCAAATTGAAAGAGGTACCGTACCTAAGGCAATCTGTAACGGGGGCAAGATTGTTGCGAGCACTTGCAAAGCCACCGATACGGTAATTGAGACTATAAGGTATTTGTTTGTAAACAGACCGATTGTAAAGACTGATTTTCCTCTCGACCTGCAATTGATGGCGTTAAATACCTGAAACATAGCAATAGTTGTGAATGCTAATGTTTGAGCCCTTGCAAACTCGCCACTACTTAACGCTGTGGAGAAAACCCACAGGGTTCCCACTGCCATTAAAACGCCAACATAAATTGTGTTTATCATTATTTCACGGTTAATGATTTTTTCGTTAGGATTTCTTGGGGGTTCATCCATGACGTCTTCTTCTTTTGGTTCCATAGCTAGAACTTTGTCTAGTAGGCCATCGGTCACAAGGTTTACCCACAATATCTGGACTGGCGTGAAAATTAAAGGTGCACCTGGCAAAAATATCAGTGCACCAAGAATCGTCAAGATTTCTCCAGCACTTGTGGAAACTAGGTACTTCACTACTTTTCTAATGTTCTCAAAAACCACGCGCCCTTCTTCAACAGCGTTAACTATACTTGCGAAATTATCATCTGTTAAAATCATGTCAGCTGTTTCTTTAGTCACATCAGTACCCGTGATGCCCATTGCTATACCAATTTCTGCCGCTTTTAAAGCAGGAGCATCATTAACTCCATCGCCAGTCATTGCAACAATATGCCCGTTACGCTTTAGAGCCTCCACTATTCTGTGTTTGTGGCTGGGAGAGACCCTTGAGAAAACCGCGGTTACGTCAATAATTTTGTCTAGCTCTTCATCACTAAGGGCATCTAACTCAGTGCCTGTAAGCACTTTTTCATCTTTTTCCAGAATACCGAGTTCTTTGGCTATGGCTTGGGCGGTAAGCTTTTGGTCTCCTGTAGCCATAACAACCCTGATGCCTGCTCTCTTACAAAGTTGCACCGCTATCTTGGCTTCAGGTCTCGGCGGGTCTATCATGCCCATGAGGCCTAGAAAAACCAGTTTTGCTGACTTATTCTTTATTTTTTGTTTGGTGTTTTCAATTTTTTCAGGTTGTATACTTTGGTAAGCTAACGCCAAAACACGGAGCGCTTCGCTTGCCATCTGCTTATTTACTTCTATAACTTTCTCCTTATCTTGTAATTTTTTAGTGCTCCCATCTTTTTGGAGTGTTTCTGAACATAATTCTAAGATGGTTTCTGGTGCACCCTTAACATAGACTTTTACTTTGCCCTCTTTTGCTTGATGAAAAGTTGCCATGTATCTTTCTTTTGCATCAAACGGTATCTCGTCTATTCGTGGTTGTTCTTCCTCAAGCGCTTCTTTGTGCATGTTTACTTTTGCTGATGCTACAATCAGTGCGCCTTCAGTTGGGTCGCCAAATATTTCCCACCTTTTTTCACCGTTGCTTTCATAGTGTCTTAATCTAGCGTCATTACACAGTGTGGCTGCTTGGAGCAGTAACTTGAGCGTGTTATCTTCTGCTACATTTACTGGTGAATTGTTTAAACGAATTTCGCCTTCAGGATTAAAACCAGCCCCCGTCACTTCCAGAATACTGTCATCTTGCAGTATCTTTCGCACGGTCATTTGATTAGTTGTTAAAGTTCCTGTTTTGTCAGTGCATATAACCGTGGCTGAACCTAAAGTATCCACAGCTTGTAGCTTCCTAATTATAGCGTTGCGTTTAGCCATCCGACGAACACCAATAGCTAGAGTTATCGTAACAACAATTGGCAATCCTTGAGGAATGGCTGACACTGCCGTGGCTAAAACAAACAAAAAAGTCTCAATAAAGCTAAAACCCCTAATAACTCCGAAAATAAACGTAAAAGCACTGGCTCCAATAGCTATGAGAGTCAGTTTCTTGCCTAAATCCAAAGTTCTTCGTTGAATCGGCGTTTGCGATTTTTCCGTCTCCTTGAGTAAAGTAGCGATTTTTCCAATTTGTGTTTTCATCCCAGTAGAAACAACAACTGCCTTGCCTCTGCCATGCGTAACAAGAGTCCCAGAGAAGACCATGTTGCTCCTATCTTCAATAGGCAAATCCTTATCGAGCCTACTGCTTGTTTTCGTAACAGTAGTCGACTCACCAGTGAGCATTGATTCATCAGTTTCAAGATTTACACTCTCAAAGAGACGAGCATCCGCTGGAACCTTGGTTCCAGCATCTATCAGTATGATATCGCCTGGAACTATCTCCTTGGCTTTTACTCTTAACTCACTGCCGTCTCGAATAACGTCGGCTTCGGGAGCAGATATTGATTTTAAAGCTTCCAATGCCGCCTCGGCTTTGAATTCTTGGATAAAACCAATAGTCATGTCAACAATGATAACAATAAGAATGACCAGTGCATCGTAGTAATGCTCAATCGCTAAAGAAATAACAGCTGCAACTATTAAAACTAAAATTATTGGATTTTTAATTTTTTGAGCAAGCAGAGCCAATTTGCTTGTTTTCTTTTCTGCTTCTAACTCATTCAAGCCATAGTCTCTTAATCGTTCAGCTGCCTGAGATTTTTCTAAGCCGTCTGGACTTGTACCTAGACGCTTGAAAACTTCTTCAGCATCTTGACTATGCCATGAGTTTTCGCTCAAAATCTAACCCAACTTTTTCTAATATTTGACTACAGAAAGTATGCGCTCATCCAATATATAGAGTGGCTTTCAAACACACTTGACTTTAGTGATTTTTAGTTTGTAATAGAAAAATTGTGTAGGTACATGCACACATAGTTTGCTACCCAAACCAAAAGGGAGGCGTTAAGCTTTTTTGTCACTGGCTCTGGGTGTCTCCTTAGGTATTTTGGAGTTTGCCAGAGCCTCCTCGATAGTTTTCCCTTCGCTTATCTTCATGTTGTAAGTTGACGCATAATTTCTTGCGTTTTCAGTCACGCCTGGGATGGCAAATATTAGTGCGTCACAGTCAATGTCATTGATCATGCCGTAAATTCGGGTTATTTCTTCGACATCAATTGGTTTGCTTGAAATCAATATTTGAGCAACCGTCGTGCCGTTGTCTTTGCGTATGGCAGTTTTGGCGGCGGTGGGGTCGTAGGGTTCTATCCATCCGACTCTTCCCAAGATTAGGATGTCAAATAGGTGCTGGTTTCCTGACCGTCCGCTTACGAATGCTGGTGCAACAATGGTGTATCCTAATGATTTAAAGAAGTTAGCGCAGACCTCTACAGGCTTTATTTGTTGCACTTCTTGCATTGGCAAATCAGGGTTACTGACATATTTGTAGAGGAGCACTTCTGGTTCTTCGTCGAGTTGAGCTGTTGCACCACAGTCGTCGCATTTAACGACAAGCAACGGTTCATTGCTTCGAACATTGCATGCTAGACAAGCATAAGCAGGCGGCAATATGCGGTAATCTGACCCGACAAGTTGGAGTTTAGCCTTGCATTTTGGACATGCCAAGTCGCCGTTTACGGTTTCAAAGGCTGCTTGCCTATCTACTGTTCCGCAGGTGAAGTGTTCTATGAGTCCTTCTTTGCGAAGTCTAAGTGAGAGGCATTCTGGGCATAGTTTTTTGATTCTGACATTCGCTGAGTTGCATGCCATGCAAACGATAATTTTGTCCACGAGTTCAGCTTTAAGATAGCCTTTTCGAACAAGGGAGTCGAGTGCTTGTCTTGACCGTTTTGTGTCCCAATCAAGTTGTGGGATGCCGTCAAAGAAGTACCCTTCGGGTCTTGCGGAGTCAACTATGGGCACGATTTCACTGATTTTTCCGTAAAGGAACAGTTCCATCATGCTCTGTTCATCTTTACGTAAGACTTGCTCGTCAGCGAAAACTGCTGTTTCCAAGTCTATACTTTTTGCTGACACAAGAACATTCCTCAGTTGACTACTGCCGTTGCTTGAAATTACGCCAACAACTTTTTCCTTGGTGGGTTCCACTGGTTCTAGTTCCTTTTTCTTTAGCCGTTTAATTTTAAATTCATCAATCTTTACTGCCAATCCAAAACCTAAAGCTAAATCCACCTCGAAAAGAGCAATCAAAATTGTGGCTGCTGCAAACGGAGCGCCAGCGCCCAAAGTGTTGAAAAAGGGCAGACTTTGAAGCCCCAAAGAAAAATCATCGAAGAATAAAATGTAAGTGAGACTGTTACTGAAGACAAAAGCTGGAATGGCAAGCCCAACTCCCGCGATTGCGGCAAAAACGGCGAGGGCGATAGTTCTTAATTTAAGCGATTTTAACGGCAACGATTTGAATATTGCGCCTAGTAAGATGCCGATTGATACCATGAACAAAGGAGCCACTAACTCAAGAAGCGTTACCATCCGTCAGTCACCCTTTAACCTTCGTTAATACATACGGAGCAAAGCCGCAAGGCAACGTCAAAAGTTGCATAACGAGTTATACCTCACCTGTCAATTAGGGCTTGCTTTGAAGATAAGCATTTTTGAGAAGGCAAATTAACATATTTTTCCAAGACCAAAAATCAGGCAAGCGAAGCAAAGATAACAAGAGCGAACACAATTTTGCATAGTTAAAGTTTAATCATTTTGTTCCCGGTCTAAAAATTTAGAACATAGAACCCTAAGCACATATTTTGGTAATTAAGCGGGCCCGGTGGGATTTGAACCCACGATCTCCGGCTCCGAAGGCCGACACCTTAATCCGTGCTAGGCTACGAGCCCAATTCCAACTCTTGACAACACAAACAATGGTGTTGCATTAAAGGATTTATGAAAATTCTTATAAAGCAACATAATATTAGTGTTGTGTCCTATAACGTGGGCCGGTAGCTCAGCACGGCTGGAGCGTTCGACTGATAATCGAAAGGTCGCCGGTTCAAATCCGGCTCGGCCCACCATTGTTTTGGTTTTGTTTTTTCTAGTAGTAGAAGAAGAAAGTGGCTCCCTTGCTCATCATCTTCCAGCGGGGTTTTTTGGGCGTTGCTTTTTTGTGTCTGCGCCTGCGACGGGTTGCTTGTTGGTTGTGGAAGCAGTACAAGCAGCAGAAAGCGCTTAAGGTTTTAAGTTTGACGCGCCAAAGGTCGCCGTTTCAAATCCGGCTTGCATACCATCTTATTCTTCTTCTGGTTGCTCCTTTGGGGGAAGTTTAACCTTGATTTTTACCTCAACGCTTCCATGTTGATGGTCTTCAGGGTGTTCTGGCGGTGATTGTGGTTCTTGTTTTGCTTCTTCGCTCGCTGGAGTTTCAGGTGCAGGCAAAACTTGCTCTGATGTTTCTTTTTTGTCCTCGGATTTCGTGGTCGACTCAACTGGACCCTTTGTTGCTTGCTCAATTGCTTGCCCTGCTCTTGTTATTGGCTCAATTATGTTCTTGACAGCAGAAGGTAAGTGCTGCTTTGCATGAACACCAGCTGTTGTTGCATAAGTTTTCGACACTTCAGCTCCAAAGAGCACTATCTGGTTTAGAACAAAAATCCAAAGCAGAATTATCAGCAATGAGCCAGCGGCGCCTGCGACGGTTGTGATTGGGAAAGTTTGAATGTAACTTCCAAAGATGTAGTTGGCAACTGTAAATGCGATACCAGTCACAACAGCGGCTACTCCTACGTCATGCCAGTGAACTGTTGCTTGCGGAATCATCTTGTAAATTATCGCCAATAAAAGCGTGGAAACACCAAACGACAGAAGAGCCTCAGCTACAGTTAGCGCTACTATCGTCAGAGTATCATTGATTGAATACAATGTTATCAAATTAAACAATCGACTAGCAATCCCAGTCCAAGCAATCACAATTAACCCAAGTGCGGAAACAATGATGAATGGAAAAATTTTCTGTCTTATCCTAGTCCACAATGATAAGCCTTTGGGGGCTCTTACGTCCCATATGCGATCCATCGTATCGCGTAAAACTGAAAATGCGCCAATCGCTCCTCCAATAGAAAACCCGATAACAACTATTGATGAGAAAACGGAAGTGAAGGGTGATCCTGTGCTTGTGATTAGTTCGCGAAATAAGTCTGCGACGGCTGGTCCTGCGACGGCGGCTATTTGTTGAACAATGATTTGTATTGCTTGTGCTTCACCGTAAAACTGGGCAAATATGCCTATAACCAGTAGCAGTAAGGTAGGCAGAGGTAAGATTATGAAAAACGTTAGAGCGCCAGCTCTTAAAACTGCGTTGTCTTCTTGCCATTCCTTTAAGGATGTTTTGAAAAGGGTATAGAGTTCTCTTTTGTTCATTCAGATCCCGCTGTCGTTTAGAGGTTTAAAGTTAGTTTTGATGTTTTTCAATATGGCTTGTTTTTGTCAAACGAGCAAACATAAACTCTAGAAGAGCCCACGATTACTATGCAACCATATGCTTATAAGCTGATGGCTTGAAATTAGATACTTGGGGTTTTCAAATGACTAAAGAAGATGAGATGTTAGAAGAACTTAGGAAAATTAGGGAAGCCGTAGAGAAAGCACCACCGCCACAACCGCCGCAGGGGTTATGGAACGAATTCAAAGACTTCTTATCCAAATACAAGATTCTGGGCTTAGCCATCGCATTCGTCTTAGGCTTGTACCTCGGCGCGCTAGTTCAGGCACTTGTCAAAGACTTCATTATGCCGCTCATAGGCTTAGCGATTCCCGGCATGTCAGACCTCGCCACTTACTCAGTGACAGTGATGGAGCAAGTGTTTGGTATAGGAGACTTTCTAGTAGCACTGGTGACATTCCTCATAGTGGCTCTCGTAATGTTCCTTGTTGTAAAAGTTGCTAAAAGGTGGAAGCTCGACTAAGAATTCACAGATTCACGGCTCTGGACTGCTGAGGCTAAGGGCAACATCGTTGCTGCTGTCTCGGTGGTCCTCACTGTTTTTTTCTGGTTTGCGTTAGCGTAGTTTCTTAAGCCTAAAATGATTAGGTGCTCGATGAAGGTGCTTCGTTTTTCTCTGCCGCGTATGTTTTCTAGTTCTCGGAAGAGTTTTTGGTCCATGGTTATGCTTATGTTGTGCTTCATCATGTAAACCTCTTATGCTGTGTATATTTGTTATACAGAAAAGCTTTATTAGCTTTGCTATACACAGTAAATAACGGTCGTTAACTCATGAAAACCCTCCGCATTTCGGATGATGCGCACCAAAAACTAACCGCTATGCTGGGCGAAATAACCGCGCAAACCATGAAAATGCAAACATACACCGATGCAATTGAAAATCTGCTTTCCACAAGCATTTCTTTGCCTCCTGAACTTTTGAATGAAACTCAGAATTTTGTTGAAGCAAACCGTCATCTAGGCTATACAAGCCGCGAAGAATTCATACGCGATGCAATCCGCACACAGCTGCGCTTTGTAAAAGACCAGTACGTCTACGTGGAAATCCCAAAGGAGGAATACGACAGGCTTCAGCAAGCACTAAACGATTTAGGCACCGAGTTTTTGAGTGTTGATGACTTCATTAATCAGCAAATTCGCAATTTGTTGCAGAAGCATCAGGAACTGCTTAAGCAGAAAGAAGATTATGAAAGAAAAGCACGCCATAAATAGCTGGTGCAAAAATTAAAGGTCTAGTTACTTCACTTAGATAATCACAAAGGTTAAATGCTCAGTGACCTAATTTTTTGTTAGGGAGATTTGAAGTTTGTCGGTTAAATTGTTATCTGTTTGTATAGTTGTTTTGTTGTTTGCTGTTTGTTTGGCTTCACTTGGTTGTGTTGCTGCGCAAGGGGGTCAAACGCAAAATATCACTCTGTATGGTTCGGCTACTCAAGGTTGGGGGCTCACTCAGCAGTCGATGAGTATTCCAGGTCCACAGATTACCTTTACACAAGGCGTGCCCGTAAGCCTTACTTTGATTAGTGTTGATGGCAATGTTCATGATTTCTACGTAGATTACAATGGCAACGGCGCAATAGATAGTGGTGAGCCGCGTTCGCCCACGTTCACTTCAACAGTTACTTACCAGTTTACTCCTGACAGAACAGGACAATTCACTTACTACTGTAGTTTTCATGCTGCAACGATGCGTGGAAACACTCAAATTGTTATCCCTGAACTCACAGTGACCGTTCTTGTTGTGCTCATGGTTGCTTTAACTATGGTAGCTGTTGTTTACGTAAGAAAAAAGAAAACACAATCCTAAAACAAGTAAGCGAATGGTACAAGTGCATGTTCGCTATTTTCTCGAACACTTTATATCAGAGCAAAATTAACCTAATATATCGTCAATAAGGAGACAATTATAGTATGAGTATCCAACCTTTTCATGTAACCGATTCAAATTTCGATGAAACAATTCAGAAAAACAAGCTAGTTTTGGTTGATTTTTGGGCTGGCTGGTGTGGTCCATGCAGAGCGCTTGCGCCAACCATTGAGGAATTAGCAAAAGAGTTAAACGGAAGAGTCTTAGTCGGCAAGCTTGATGTTGACGAGAACCCTGAGGCTGCTGAGCGATTTCAAGTCTTTAGCATACCAACGATGATAATTTTCAAAGATGGACAAGAAGCCGAAAGACTTGTGGGTTTGTGCGCCAAAGGCAGAATCATCGAGACCTTAAAGAAGCATGAGTAAGCTTATGCGCTTTTCATTTTTTCATACATCTTCTCTAATGTCCAGCGTATGCTTGATTTGAGTTCCTTCAGGCGTTCTTCATCTACGTTTTTTATGACTATTTCTCTTATATGGTCGGCTTCTCGGACGATGCTGTAAGAAAACATCTTTTCCGTTGACAGCTGTCCCATGCGGACTAGTTCAGCGTCTTTTTCCTGCATTTTAGCGAAGACTTTCTCAACCAAAAAATTGCTGAAGGGCGGTGTGTTTACGTTGAAGTTTTTGGTCTCGTCAGGCAATACGTGTATAGACTGCTTATCAAAGTACATAATCGCTAGGGGCTCATCGCTCATGGTTTTGAGTGGTATGATGCTGTCATATTCAGGTACATGCGGTTGCACAATAGCTGGCTTGGGCGGTTCAGGCGTCGGTTTGGGCAATACGACCTCCTTGGGAACTGGCGCTTCCTCAGGGATTTCTTTTATGTCTCCGCGTTTGAAGCCCTTTTCTAGCAAAATAGCGTTAACAACATCAAGAGAAGCTTGAACGTCCTTGGTTTCTGTAGTTAATTTTTCGAGTTGTTCTTCGAGACGTTTCTTGAAGGCTATGATTGATTTCATTTTTTCTGAGTCTTGAGCCAAGCAATCGCACCCGCCATTTACTTAGGCAGTTGGTATTTATCAGTTTTAGCTTTTCCTTACGCCGTTGGTGATTCGCCGATTTTCTTTAGTTGCCCACGGTACATTTCGACTATTTCTTTTGATGTAGTTGCATCTTCAGGTGCTTTATCGGTACGGTATTTGCCTGTGAAACGTGGGAAACGTATTGCTAAGCCGCTTCCCTTGCGGATGGAGTCCATGGCGCTCATGTGGATGGGACTTAAGGTTACTTCTGCGCCAAGAATCTCCAAGACCACGGCTGGCTCGAACCATACGTCTGCTTCCAGCGTTGATTTTACCCGACTGTTTTTTCGTGGAACCACATGCTTTTGTAGCATTTCGTAGAGTGTTGCTAAGTCTTTGTCGGTGAAGCCTGTGCCGCATTTGGTTACGGTTTCAAACGTGTCTGCTTCATCATTATAAGTTGCCAACAGTAAGGCGCCGTATGCTCCTGCACGTTTGCCTCTGCCGTGGAAAGCTCCGACTACGACCAAGTCTACGGTGTCGGTCATTTCGCTTCGGTAGTCGCGTTTGTATTTTATCCAGAGCCATCCGCGGTTTCCCGCTTGATAGATTGAGTCTTTGTCGATGGATTTGCACATTAAGCCTTCGCAGCCTTCTTCGATGGCTTCTTCAAAGAAATCCTCGAGCTCTTTTGGGTTGCTTACGAGTTTTTGTGTGGCTGGTTTGATACGTTCGTTTTGCCTTATGATTTTTTCTAGTGCTTTGCGCCTTTGCGGGAAAGGTTGAGTGGTCAGGTCTTTGCCGTCAACGTAGAGGGCATCAAAGGGAAAAAGCGAGATAGGGTACTGTTCTATGGCTGCTTCCACGCCGTATTTGCGTCTGCGATGCATAAGTTCTTGGAAAGGGCGCAAATCGCCTGTTTCTAGGTCAACCGCGACGCATTCTGCTTCCAGTATTGCTTCTTTTGCGTTAACTTGCTCTTTAATTAATTCGACAACATCGGGGTACTGCTTGGAAATGTTCTCTAACCGTCTAGAAAACAGCACCACGTTGTCGCCTTGCTTATGCGCTTGCACCCGCTCGCCATCATACTTGTACTCGACTACGCATTTTCCGCCGAACTTTTCTAGGATTTCTTCTGGCACACCCAGTCGCTCTGCGAGCATGGGTCGTATGGGTTCAAAAACCATGACTTGGAACTTTTTGATGCCATCTAAGCCGCTTTCGGCGACGACGCTGGCGACTCTGCCTAAGTCTGAGGAAATGTTGTAGGCTCGTTCGATGAGTTCGCGTGCTTCTTTTCCGCCACCGTACGCTATCGCCAATGCGTCAAGTACTGTCATATCAGCGATGCCTAATCGCAGGTTGCCTGTTACGGTTCGGATTAGCCATTTTGCCTCTTTTGGTGTTGCATCACTTAGAAGCCCTGCGAGGAGCGCCATCTTAGTGTCCACGGCGCCGCTGCCTGAGGATTTTGCCAGTTTGTCGAGTGTTTCGTAGACTCGCTCAACTGTGAGTGTTTTTTTGAAAAAGGTTGCTTGTTTGCGTTTGGCTAGCTGGTTTGCTGAGGTTTCGCCGATGTCGCCGCTCTTCTGCAGCTCGGCTAGGATTACGCTTTCTCTTTGGCCTGAAGCGCGTGCGAGGGCTTTTATGGCAAGTTTTTCGGCGACGCCCATTTCTATTCCCATGAAGTCTGGGTACAGTTTGCCCTGAGTCAAATAGACAACTTTTCCGATGACGGCTTTTGGGGTTTTCTTTAGCAGTTCCACTAGGTAATCGGTCATTTCTAACCGTTTTGTGGTTGCTTCAATCTTCTCGTACGAGTCGGCGATTACAGCGTAGTCCATGTTTGTCTCACATCAATACTGACTTGTGGAACTTTTAAACTTAGCACTGCCGTACTGCCGACTGTCCGTCACCAGAAGTTATTTAAACAAAGTAGACGCTAATTCAAACCATGAACACTTGTGTATTGTATTTTTCAAGAACAGGAAACACCAAACGACTGGCACAGGCAATAGCGGACCTAGCAAAGGCGCCCATCTACGACTTAACATCTGCTCCAGCCTCAGCCATCGAAAACTGTGACCTTTTAATTCTCGGCACACCCGTCGAAGGTGCCAGCCCAGCCAAAGAAACCGCCGCCTTCATCAACAGTCTCCCTGCAACCAGTGGAAAAAAGGCAATTTTATTCACCACTTACCGAATATTTGGAAATGAGCGAACCATGAAAACCATAGAAAAAGTGCTGGCTGATAAAGGGTATAAGACGGTTTTGAAGGTTTCAAAGAAGGGCATGAAGCCTGAAGAAGAAGCCGATTTCACAAAAGTTCTCGATGAAGTAAAGAAAGCCCTAGAAAAAATGGCTTAAGCAAAAAAAGGATTGCTGTACTTAGAAATAGTATGCTTGTTTTATAGTCCATCTACTAGATGGGCTGTTCCGTCTGGGCAGTAGACTCGGTCGCCTTTCTCGGCAACATAGAAGCGTCTACCGCACGCTCTCATTTGGGAGCATCCGTCGCAATCGCGAGATAACATTTGTTTCCTTTTCCTCCTACTACTTTGTTATTGTGATAGGCAACGAACACATTTTCCGTATAAACGGCGTTCTACCGCTTCACAGATGTGTTTAGTGCCTCTGATAGAGCCACACAGAGATAGAGAAGACGCTTTTAAACTTTATTGACTTTAAAAATGTATTCTGAGTAACTTTCAGCTAAGCAATAAGCTCTTTTATTGATTTTAGCCGCTAAATGCACAGCAAAATTGGAAAATCAACGCTAATCTTGCATATGCCAAGAAAGTTAGAGCCTAAAAAGTTTCTTTGTGCATGATTTCGCTTATGGGTCTTCTTTTTCTTGCTGGCGGCGCTTCGTTTGGGTAACCAACTGTAATCAAAGCGATGGGGCGCACTCTACTTGGCGCTTTAATCAGTTCTCGCACCATGTCCTCTCTGAAAGCGCCCATCCAGCAAGTGCCCAACCCCATTGAGTAAGCTGTTAAAAGCATGTTTTGTATGGCGGCTGCCGTGTCTTGAAGGCAATAGAGTGTTCTGCCACGGCTTCCATAGCTTTCTTCGGCACGGTTCTCGTCAGCACAAACAACAATAACAACTGGCGCTTCTTCGAGCCATTTTTGTCCATAAGCCGCTCGCGCAAGCTCTTGCTTGGCTTTTTGTGCATTTACAACAACGAATTCCCATGGCTGAACGTTTCCAGCTGAAGGCGCTTGTCTTGCGGCTTCGATTAGTTTTTCGATTGTGCCTTGGGGTAGTTCTTTGTTTTTGTAGGTTCTTATGCTTCTTCGGTTTTTTATGGCATCTATGACGCTCATGCTATTTTTAACTCCAATAGAAAAAATTTACAGAGAGATAAAAATGGTTTCGGTGGAAGAATGGCTTTGAGCGTAAGAGTCTTATGTTTAGTTGTGGATGTAGTGTTTTGGATGATGAGCACTAGAGTCACAGAGCTTTGTGCGGTGATAATGACTCGACGGGCGAACTGACACATTGAGACTCTCATGTTAGATACTGCTGGCGGGTTTGGGCTTTTTTCTTAAAGTTAAAGCAAGAGTGGCACTCAAGACAGCAAATAGAGCGATACAAGCAAAGGTGTGAATTGATTGAGTTGTGTCCAGTAAGAACCCAACTAATGGTGCTACAACTACTGTCGCTGTACGGTTCCAAAAAGACATCATTCCAAATCCTAAGCCGCTTTTTTCTGGGGGCATGGTTTCAGCCATCGATGCGAAGGCTAAAGCAGGTACCGCTGAAGCAAAAGCACCAACAAGCAGTATAATAAATATCAAGGGTAAATCATTCAAGTAAATTAGAGCAAGAATACTAGAAGCCATCCCGAGCAAGCCTGCGACCATAATCGGTTTTCTGTGCCCACTTTTGTCTGAGATCCATCCGTAAACAGGGATGAAGAGCAATGTGGAAACCATATACAAGCTTGAGATAGAACTTGCACCAAGGATATTAAAGTCCTTGAAGGTTGAAAGCAAAGTCGGCGACCACGTCACAAAAGCACCAGACGCCATACTGTAGAATAACCAAAGTAATCCTACTTTCCAAGCCGCCGTATTTTTCACGATTTCTTCTGCAGTGGATTTACTGCTTACATTTGATTTGATGATTAAGCCCCTATCTTTGACTAGTACAAAGAAGAATATTCCGCAGAGAGTGGCACCAATTATACTTAAGTAAAACGGTGACTGCCAACTTATAAATTCGCGCATAAGGGGGCCCACTGTAAACGCGATTATAGTAGAAAGAGGATACACAATCGAGTAAATCCCCATTGCAAAACCTAGCTCTCGGCTCTTAAACCAGTGAGGAATTATCGCAGCTGTTCCAATTGTTAAGAAACAGCTACTTAGACCCATGATCACTCCACCACAAAGCATGGAGATGAAGTTCGTTGAGAGCACAATAACTAAGCTTCCTAAGGCGACGCAAACCATCGCTAAAGAACCCATTAACCGAAAACCGTACTTATTTATGAGAAAACCAGCTGGAATTGCCATTAAAACACCAGGAATTACTATGGCTGAAACTAGAAGCCCAGCTGTTCCCGCACTAACGCTGAACACCGATTGTATCTTTGTTATTAAAGGCGGAATTGACTCACGTGAGAAGTAATACATGCCACAACTAACCAGACAGACCAGCAGAATTAGCCAACGATAACCTGATGCCTGAGTACCAACCGCAGTCATGAGGTACAGTCATCTAAATAATAGCTTTTATCTTTTGCCTCAATTACAGCTTTCCTTGGAGCAGAATTTCCAATTGAAAAAACGTAAAAGTCTTACATTGCTTATTTTTCTAAGTCAACGGAAACAGATAGCTTTTATTCATTAGTTTGAACCATACTCATATCCTTCTGAATAGGTATTGCTGAATTCCATTGACTATCAAAGTAATTTTGAAATAGCGTCACAAAACTCCTGTGGTTAGTCATAAAAACTGGAGAGTTCCAAATATCCGCAGATGGATCAGTGAGAATACAGACTGTTTTGTCATCAAAGCAAACTCCCAAAACATTTGGAGGCGTCACTGTATATCTGAGTTCGAAATTTGGATATGCCATCAACTTCCAAATATATTTGCTAAGGCTTCTTTGGTTTTGCGGCTTTTCGATTATTATACGGGTTCTAACGCCATTTTCGAGGGCATTTTTGTGGCTTTCAAAACTATGTGGCAATGCTTGAGTTAATCGCTTTAAATTGGAGATGGTATCGTTACTTATTTGCGCGCCTTTAATGTTGCCTAAAGATGATTTTCTGAAAGCATTTTTCTTTGGAATTATGATGAATTCTTCCTCAGTTTTTAAACCAAGATTGTCGGGCGAATCTTGGTGTTTCTTAAGTAAATCTTCTGCTTCTTTTTGTATCTCTTCATACTCTCTTTTTTTGTAAGCCAACAGCAACGGGATTGCGTTGTCAAGGGAAAGAGCCTCAAATAGGCTCGGTCTATCTACTTTTTTTATGATTAACCCAATTTTTTGAAGGCTCAAAATCTCTCGATAAGTGTTCGCTCTATCAACTTTTGCTATTTCCGATAAGGATTTAACTGTTTGTCTTCCATTCATGACAAGGGCAAGATAGATCTTTGCTTGCAAAAGAGTCAGGCCTGCATGAGTTAAAATTTGGATTTTTTGCTCTTGAGACAAGAAATGTGCCCCTTTATTAGAACCCATGTTGGTCTGCCCTCCATTACCATTATCTAGGAAAATTATACCTTGCAAATTTATATCTTTTTAATAAAAAAGTCTGTTTAAATTCAAAATTCTCTGTATCATTTAAGCACTTGGTTTAACTTCGTGTGTGTTTGTCACATACACTACTTCTTAAAAATTCTTTGATAACAATGAAGAACCACAAAAAATGGAGAATAGAAAATGAAAAAAAATAATGTTGTAGCAATTGCTTTGCTTCTAATACTCGGCATTACAGCTATCTTCTCTAGTTTGCCACAACCCGCCCAAGCCCAAACCACATTCAACTATCAAACCTTCGCATATCTTTCCATGAGACCTAACCCTATCGGCGTCAATCAACCTCTGTTGCTTAACTTTTGGATAACACCACCCATGCCATTTCCAGGCATTATTGCACACGGCTATACAGTGGAAATCACGCACCCTAATGGAAATAAAGAAACTCTAGGACCATTCAACAGCATACAAGCAGACACATCCATGTGGACTGAATGGACACCAAAAACTGTTGGAACATACAAAATAAAAGTCATTTATCCTGGCGAAACAGTTCCACCAGGAACACCCTACCAAGGCACTGGAATTACCTCAGCGTTCAACCAATACACAGTACACACCTACATCTTTAATCGTGCTGAAAGCCCAGTAACAGAACTCGTTGTACAAGAAGACCCTCTTCCAGGCTACCAACCAACTCCGCTTCCAACAGAGTATTGGGCACGCCCAGTATCAATCGAGAACAGAGAATGGGCTCAACTTATGGGAAACTGGGTTATGAGCGGTAATGGTCCTAACAGCGCATACTTTCAGCCATATGGTGGAGGACCTGAATCTGCGCACATCCTATGGGCTCTTGAAAGCGGTGTAGGCGGTATAGTTGGCGACCAATACTCATATAGCATCTACAGCGGCGACCCAATTAGCACA
The DNA here is from genome assembly GCA_026014725.1 of Candidatus Bathyarchaeota archaeon. Taxonomy (NCBI): domain Archaea; kingdom Thermoproteati; phylum Candidatus Bathyarchaeota; species Candidatus Bathyarchaeota archaeon. Next base: position 120,787 of record JAOZHV010000029.1, read on the forward strand.
AACACGCTAGGCGTTACTAAATATATGCGATTTGCCGTTGCTGGAATGGGTTTCTACCCCGACTCTAGTGGATGGCATTGCATAGACCTACGCACGGGCCAAGAACGATGGGTTAAAACATTAGACGGAGGGACTCCAACCATTGCTACTGTTGAAAACTATGTTGTACGCGCCCAAGGTCCACCTATCGATTCCTATAATGCATACTTGATGCAAATCGGTACAGTATTTCGTAAATGGGATGCTTACACTGGCAATTTAATCGTTAATACAACTGGATTGTCAGGAACCTACGACCCAACACCCTACTATAAAGAGAATTACGGTATGCAAACATTCGTTTATAGCACATCGGGATCAGGCGCTAACAGACGACTGATTAAATGGACTACACAAGGCACTAGTACTAACTTCACAAGCAGAATCGAATACAACGTAACATACCCGCTGAACGGAATCACTGGAATAGATGGCAAGATAGGTTACTATTTTGGCGTAGGATTTGAAACTGTTGCGCCTTCAGGAGCCTTTGACATTGAAACAGGGCAAATACTGTGGATGAAAAACTACACTATCAACGAAGCAATGTTCTCAAGCGGCGGAGTTATCTCTAATGGAGTCCACTTCTATCCGCTCTATTACGGTGACCCTAATCAACAAGGATTAAGACCCGTAATTGGAATTGATATCGCTACAGGAAAGATTCTGCATAATACCACTGTCACTGATTATCCTTGGGGTAGCTTCTGGAGCTACTCTAAAGCAGCAGGTTACGGCATGGCATACTACCCAACATACACAGGACACGTCTGGGCATTCAACCTTACAACAGGCAAAATTGTCTGGAAGGGAGGCTATAACCCAGTGGGCTATCAAACACCATACGGTTATCAACCATTCTTCTCATCGATTGCGCTTGCAGGCGGAAAAGTCTACGCTGGCAATGACGAACACAGTGAAGGCCCACCATACTATCAGGGAAAGAAAATGTGGTGTCTTGACGCTTATACCGGAGAGACAATATGGAACATTACATTCTGGTCACCAGGCTTTAACATGCAAGGACTCATCGCTGACGGAAAACTAATAGCCACTAACTACTATGACGGCATCCAGTACTGCTTCGACAAAGGTTCAAGTGCCACTTCAGTTACGGCGTCGCCAAAGGTTTCAGTGCACGGTTCCAGCGTAATCATAGAAGGCATGGTAACAGACACGTCACCTGGCACCAAGAATCTGCGCCCAGCCGCATTGTACCCGAACGGTGTGCCATGCGTATCTGACGAAAGCCAAGGCGTGTTCATGGAGTACGTATACATGCAAAAGCAAAAACCAACCAATGTAACAGGTGTTCCAGTGACGTTGAGCGTACTTGATTCAAACGGTAACTACCGTGAAATCGGTACCGCAACAACCGTTGACGGCTTCTACGCACTCAATTGGACTCCGGAAATCGAAGGAACATACACAATTTATGCCTCTTTCGACGGCAGCAAATCCTACTGGCCATCGCATGCTGTAACATCCATCGCTGTAGACCCAGCACCAGAAACTCCAGCACCAGAAACAGAGACACCATTGCCACCAATTGAACTGTACATTGCAGGAGCAACAATCGCCATAATCATTGCAATTGCGATAGTCGGTATCATGTTAGCTTCCATTGTAAAGAAGCGACCATAAGCTGATATTGCCAAAAAAATTACCTTTCCCCTTTTTTAGTCATAAAATGTGAAGGGAGAAGAAGATGTGGGCTGAGTAGGCTCTGTTAATGTTTCCACGGCTCGATTGCTCAATATGTCGTGGCTGTAGCATATATTCTCCTTAATTTGGTCGGAGCCTCAGCAAACCACACTCCCCAAAAAACGAAGCAAAAAATTTAATACACCATGATACCTGCAAAAAACTTGGTAACGTTGTGTTTCTACATAGTCAACTTCTAAATGGTTGGAGCGGAAAACTTATCATAAACTATCGCGCATTTCGATTAGAACTTTAAATAAAATGGTAATATCGACAATATCCAGAAGTTTATTACAATTTTTTTCAAGTTCAAAATTCAAAATCACTATTGAGCCCGTCATCAAAAAAGAAAGGGATTTAGAATTTGTTTAGTTAGTGGCGATTACGCAATCGATATAGAGTGACGTTGGGTTTCCGTTATTGTAACCTGCGATGCATACGTATTTATAGGTAATTGTTGTTGACGCGACATAGATAGTGTCAAGTGTTGAACTACTAATATACCAGTCTCTTACAAGGTACCAGTTGGAGCTGTCTTGCGATACGTAAACGAGTATGTGGCTGTTATACCCAACGCCAGAACGAGCATACAAGTAAATATAAGAGGTGCCGCTCATCGTACGAGACAACTCTCCGTTTATGGCTGCAGCGTCGCCGTAGTTTTGTGCAGATATTCCTCCACATTGCCCATCTGGTGAGCTACCTGTAATGGCTGTCGGATAAATTGCTATGCCACTGCCGCTTATTGTCACCGCTGACGCAGTGATTGCATAACCAGTATTGATATCGTTTATTCTAAAGTCATACGCGCCATTGCTTTTCATTCTGTCCGTCTCTGTGGTATAGATTTTAAGTCTCCAAAAACCGCTTGCACCCATATGTGCTCGATAGATTGTCTCGTCTTGACCAGTTGTGGTGCTTGCGCTTGTGGCAGCCAAAGAGCCGCTTGGGTCGTATAGCTGCAGATCAAAGTTTGCGTTACTTGGGACGACTAAATTTATCAAGAGAGCCTGATCTGTGACTGCATAGAATCTATACCAATCTTGCGAATCTATTCCATGTGGAAGCGGCAAATTACAGAGGCGCCCATAGTACGTCGTTCCCCTATTGACAAAGTAGGCGTCAGTAAAAGTATTTGGGGCATCAGCGTTGGTCGTTGCGTCATTATGTTCAGGGTAGAGATAGTGTGCTCCATTAAGGTCTCCCCATTCCAGACTTCTTCGGCTATTGTCCCAAGTAGCTTGGTCACGCATCGTTTGACCTGAAATGTCTACTCCATCCAACCCTATTGCATGACCAATTTCATGAGTCAGAGTGCTCTGTGCATCGTAGTCAAGAATCAAAGGAGTCGCTTCAGCATCTAAACACCAATCATAAATGTCATTGAGTACTACATTTGTTTCTAGAATAGGTCCTGAGCCGCCGGCGTTCCAACTAAAGCCCGTGGCGTCTGCATATGCGAAACCAGTGAAGTCTGGTACCCAGCCAATGTTATTATGGTAATTCCTAACTGCGTACGCTTGCCAGTTATCGCCAGGGTTATGTAATCCCCCGTATGAGAAATCAACGCCGCAAAATGGAGCATTTTCCCATGTGGAAAAAGCCGCATGAATTGCAGTAAACTCATCGGTTCCGCTTATGTCGGGAGTGCCATCGGGATCTATTTCATAGGTCCATGGCATACTACTCCAAGGTATAAAGGTACCCCATGAAGTCATGGTCACTTCAAAGCCGTATCCGTCTGTTTCAGGAACTTCTGCCGTAGGTTGAGGGTCCAATGAAAATAGTGTTATCTTATCATCACCTTTGTTGTCGGACTCGACCACGTAAGGGATATAACCAGTGAGACTATTTGTCCTCTCTTGTATGAAAAACATTATGCTCATTCCTTTGCTTAGGCTAAATGTTGTCGGAGGTTGTATTGTATCGTTCTCAAAATTATGCCACTCTATGTCTACTCGGAGCGATAAATCTTCAGTTTGCCCACCAAGATATTTTGCTGTTATTATCTGTTCCGCCTGAAGGTTTTCCACTAAAGGAACTTTAACCTGAATTTTAGCATATGTATAGATCAATTGTCCCTCACTTATCTCTTCTAGTTTGGTGGTAGTTTCTTGGACTGTGCCGACGCCGACTTGAGTGGATTCATTCTTCCATCCGGTTAACAACTTGTTGCTATTTATAAGATCATTTGCCTTATTTGTTTCTTCCACCATTTGATTAGCAATAGATATCTGCGCCGATACTAACGATAGCCATATTGTTGAAAATAGAAATAATGCGAGAAAAACTGCGCACGTTTTCTTTGACATTTTCAATTTCTCCTTATTTCTTGTGCAACTTTTAAGTTGCCAGAATTTAGTTAACGCATTTACAAGGTACTTAATTCTACTCTTTAGGACAACTGTCCTAATCCTTAGTACGACTCAAAACCTTTTAGAAGTTGATTTAAATAAAGCCTATTTTTGTTTAAAGGAAATGCCAGTCTTTATTACCTAACATGATAGGCTGACTAAAAGCGTGACTGTTAAGGATGTTAAGAAAAGATATCCTATAGAGATTACTGTTGGTCTTACAAATGTCAGTTCAGCGAACAGAATTAATCCAGCTATTATACTGTAAATTAGATACTTGGGGATAAGTAAACGGCAAATTTTAACGTGGTTTTCTAATACAAAACGTTTAATTGAATAACCGCCAAACTCCTTTTTGATTAATTGTATTCGTTCCAGCTAGGTCAAATGGTATTGCGCAACTGAGGGACTGCTAAGAGCAAGTTCTCGTTGTAGTTCGCGTATTCCAACCGGTTTTCCAGTTTTGACCATAAATCGATAAATTCTCAAGGTTCGTCCACTTAATGTATTATTTGACGTTTTTCTGCCCAATTTAGATTAATCCTAACAAACAGACACTGCTAGATATGGCAAATATCGTGTCTTATAATATTTTACATTTTACACCATTTTCTTAAAGAATATCAACATAATCTCTTGCAACACCTTTTCAGTACCTACATAGCCTATGGCACTCTAGAAAAAATTAAAAAATCCTGCAAAGATTTTATAAACCCTATGGTATCAATTTAAACCAGTGAAGATAATGGATACCAAGCGCGTGAAAAAGTTCAAGCGAGCTTACGCGGCAATCGTTGTCTTGATAGTAGGATTAGTTATTTTGGGTTATGTTATTCTTTCCAACATACCCGGGAATTTAGCACCTGTCGGTCCTGAACCTGTAAACTTGGAAGTAGTTACTGAAAAAACCACTTATGCCCAAGGTGAAAACGTCACTTTTCTTATTTATGAAAATAACACGCAAGATTGGGCAGTATACAAACCTACAGCTTATGGGTACTGGGTAAGTAACAGTCAAGGAAACGTCGTTTGGGAAAGCGGCGGTTTTCATGTTGATTTTCCTCCGTCAAACAACACCTACCCAGCGCATTATGGAAATGCTTGGCGAGCAATCTGGGATCAAACAGTAACAATAGACAACAGAACGACTATGGCGCCACCGGGAGACTATACTTTCACATACTTAATCGATGCCCCATATATTGTTCAAGCAAACTGCGCAGTCACAATCAAACCGGCTGAATAACCTCTTTAACTTTCTAACCCGCAGAGGTTGGAGCGGAAACCTTATCAATACAGCCGTCATGAAAAAGACAGCAAATCACACAACAAGCGTGAAGCAATCGAGGTGAACAAAGGATGGTTGAAATGAAAATCGATGCCTCAGAACTCAAAGGCGACGACGCCAAAATAATCGAAAAGCTAGCTGACTTCCTCAAGGAAAAAACAGGCGGGGAAGTAGCCACTGAAGGAAAAATTGTTACTGTAAAGGGCGAAGGCGAAGCACTCTCCAAAAAGTACGTGCGCGTAACTCTCAAAAAATTCCTAAATAAACACGACCTAATTGACTCTTTCAGGGTTATTGGCTCAGACGAGGACACACTCAAGATTAGAGAGCGCAAAGTTTACGAAGAGGACTAAGTAAAATTTTTTCCCGTTTTAATTAACGCTTCTTCTAATTTTTGTTTTATAAACATTCAAAGCTAACTTGCTGTCCTAATCACTGGACAGGCTGTTCTATGGCTTAGCATTAAATCAGAAAAGCCCTTTAGAATAGTTGAGGCTTAACGACTTGAGCAGAAGAACCCTTACTATAAGTGCCATCTTAGTGCTGTTTTTGCTGATAACCACACTAACAGTTTTTACAGCAGCCTATACGGCAATCCAAAGCATCAACCCAGCAGCCGCACTAGCAGCAATAACCGTAGCCTTAATCGGGTTGATATGGTTCAAAAAAACAAAAACCTAACCGAACAATACTTTTCTCTCGCAAAACAGACCCGCAAGTTTGGGTAGGGGACGGTTAAGCATGAACCCCAAAAAGAGAGGAGAAACAGCGGCATAGCGTTTATTATTTTTAGTTCATGCTTAACCAAAAATCTATGGGTCAAACTGTCGATAAATGGTTTTTCGTAAAGGTTTCTTGACTAACAACAGAAAAATTAGTCAAGCTTTCTTGACTAAACTAAAACTGTGCTTACCGACTGAGGCTAAAATTACTACGTACATCCCAATGCTGCCTCTTACCACGTACAATCCGAGCCTCAATGTACGTGGTAAACCCTGCCACAAACAAACCATGCACGTAGTAAAAAACCAAACTGCCTTTTTATAGGGGGATAGGGGTCTATGGCAGAGCAACAAACCTTGCCAATAGCGCCTATATAATAGGGGGCTACAGAAAAAAAATCGCAAGCAAACATGCAAGTAGCCTAAAAAGGCTTAGAAAACAGCAAAAAAGACCTAAATTGCATTTCCAACAGAACACGAAAAAAGAAGGTTGAAAAGAAATGGTTGGCTATTTGCGCTTTAGCATGTTCTCCAAAATCGGCTTTAGCTTCGCGTTTTCAGCTTGAATTTTCTCTTTGCCCAACGCTTTTCTCTGGTCATCGATTTCTTTTATGACTTCAGCGTAGTGTATGCCTTCAGCAGCAGAAACGTACTCCACACGGAACCGCTCAGGGCTCATGCCCAGCTTAATGAGCATGTTCTTTAATGCATCAGTTCGCGCTTTCATCTTATAGTTACCGCTAATGTAGTGACAGTCGTATGGCAAGTGACACGCACCAACAAGCACCATACCAGCGCCAAGCCGAAGAGCCTCAAGCACAAATTCCCTTGCAACCCTTCCACTGCACATGACACGAATAGCACGCACGCTCGCCGGATAATCGAAGCGGCTTATTCCAGCCAAATCTGCACCAGCATAACTACACCAGTTACAAAGAATAGCTAAGATTTTATCTTCAGGCTTATCCTCAAGTGCAGCACGAACCTGAGCTAGTATCTGCGCATCAGTGAAGTGCATCTGAGTAATCGCATGTTGCGGGCACTCAGCAACGCATGTTCCGCAACCGTGGCAGCTAGCAGTGATAATGGTGGCAGGTTTGCCTTTCTCATGCCTGATTGCACCGTAAGGACACTTGTCAACACACAATCCACAGCTCTTGCATTTCTCAGGATCAACAACAGATATAATCGGCTCAATCTTCCACGTAGGCTTGCTAATGACCGTTGCAGCTCTTGACGCGGCACCACTACCCTGAGAAACGCTGAACGGAATGTCTTTCAGACCAGCACATGCGCCAGCATAGAATACTCCGTCAGTTGGAGCATCCATGGGCTTGAGTTTGGGATGCGCCTCCATAAAGAAGCCGTCGGAACCACGCGACAAATTAAGTATCCGCGCAATCTCATCTGACCCCTTTTTGGGTATGGCAGCGGTTGCCAATACAACCATGTCTGCTTCGACTTCTATGGGCGCACCAAGAATAGAATCCTCAGAGTGAACCGTTAAATTATGCGTAACTGGGTCTTCATCAATGCGGCTGACTCTGCCACGGATAAAGTTCACGCCACGCTCGCGAGCACGGTCATAGAATTCCTCGTATCCTTTGCCGGGACTGCGTATGTCCATGTAGAAAACGTAGACTTCCACGTCTTCCTTGTACTTCTCCTTGATTTGCACTACGTGCTTTAGCGTGTACATGCAACAGAAGTTGCTACAGTAAGGATACTTGTTTTTGTCTCTGCTGCCGACGCATTGAATGAATGCTATCCTGTGAGGTTTTTGTCCGTCTGATTGGCGTATGACTTTGCCGCCTGTTGGACCAGCCGCGAGAATGAGCCGCTCAAACTCCATGCTGGTGATGACGTTTGGATATTTGCCGTAGCCTAAAAGTGGCATGTCATAAGGCTCGTAAACGTCAAAGCCTGTTGAAACGATGATTGCGCCAACTTCTATGTCAACTTCTTCAGGCTTCTGGTTGAAGTCGATAGCTTGGCGTTCACCGCAAACTTCAGTGCATTTGAAGCATTCGATGCAGTAGTCCTTGTTAATGGCGTAGATCAACGGCACCGTCTGGTCGAACGGAACCGAAATTGCTTTGCGAGTGCCAAGGTTCATGTCCCACTCGTTCGGGTACTCGATTGGGCAAGCGTCTTTGCATTCGCCGCAACCTGTGCATTTTTCTGGAATAACGTAGCGTGGGTTCTTGCGGATTTTCACTTTAAAGTTGCCAATGTAACCATCAACCTTGACAAGGTCGCTATGGGCGAAGATTGTGATGTTTGGGTGGCGACCGCAATCCACCATCTTTGGCCCTTCAATGCAGATACTACAGTCAAGGGTTGGGAAGGTCTTGTCAAGTGCTGCCATGTGTCCGCCGATGCTTTGAGTGTTTTCAAGCATGTACACTTTGAAGCCCTGTTCCGCAAGGTCTAAAGCAGCGTTCATGCCTGCAATGCCACCGCCGATTATGAGAGCTTTGTTCGTAACTGGGACTTCGATGGTTTGCAACGGCTGCATTAAGCGTACCTTTGCAACTGCCATACGCACGGTGTCTTTGGCGCGTTCAGTTGCTCCAGCGGGGTCGCTTTGGTGGCACCATGACGAGAATTCTCGGATGTTTGCCATTTCAAAGAGGAAACTGTTTAAGCCTGCTTCGGCGACTGTGCGCCTGAAAGTTGGTTCGTGCATGCGTGGCGAGCATGCTGCTACGACAACGCGGTTAAGTTTGTTTTCGCGGATTGCTTTGCGAATTTCTTCTTGTCCTGGGTCTGCGCAGGTGTAGCGATTTTCTTTAACGAAAACTACGTCAGGTATGGTTTTCGCGTATTCAGCTACTGCGTGAACGTCTACTGTGCCTGCGATGTTTAACCCGCAGTGGCAGACGAAAACGCCAACTCGGAGTTCTTCAGGTTTCTGTGTTTCTGTTTGTTTGGGTGGTGGTGTTTGTGGGGCGCTCATTTAACGTTCTCCTCTAAAACGAATCTTTTGCTCACTACTTTACGCCTGTTTTCACCAGCAACGGTTCTTAATTCTTTGGCAGCGTCTGCTGGTGATGTAAGTCTTTCTAGGGTTTTGTTCCATGTTCCTGAATGAATGGGCGTGTGAAGTATTTTGGTGCGCTTAACAGTTAACGCTTCATCTACGGGGCAAACGTTCTTGCATGCACCGCAATAAGTGCAGAATACCTCGTTAACGTGCACCTTTTTGTCCTCGCCAAGCACAAGTGCTCCTTCGATTGGGCAGACATCAAGGCAATCAGTGCATCCGTCTGGGCATTTTTCTTGGTTTATGCTGATTGTTCCTTCGATGGCTTTTTTGACTTTTATCGCGTCTGGAGAACATTTGAATTCGCATACTCTGCATGTGGGGCAGTGTTCTTTATCAATGTCAACGTTTATTTGAACACGTTTCTTCATGGTTGGCGAGAGGGCTTCTACGTTCTCCACTGGTTTGCCATCGAAGCCGATTCTTGAAATTTTAATAAGCGAGAGCGGGCATGCGTTTTCGCATTCTACGCATTCCTTTTGGCATTTACTTGTGTCCACTTGTATGTCACGTATTAATTGTGGATAACTATCTTTTGCCAAGATTGAAAGGTCGTGCACACCGTTTAGGGTAACTTTTATTGCGCCATACGGGCATGTGACATCGCAAATCCCGCAAAAATTGCATTTTGATAGGTCAATGTCTACTTTGGCTTTTTTTGCTTTTTCTCCTTGAGTTTTCGGTTGCTTCTCTGTTTTTATCGCTTCTTTGGGACATGCAAGTGTGCATATTTGGCAACCGACACAGCGATTTTTATCAAGGGTTAACTTGTAATTCTTAACGTGCAGAATCCACTCTAACGTTAAGGTATCTGCCGCATCCTTCTTTACAGTTTTTAACGGCATTTATTTTCCACCAAGAGGTTTTCATATGCGCGGTACAAACTCGTCCAACGCCTGATAGATTGTTAGACTGTTTCAATGCAGTACTTTCGATATAAATATTGCTTGGAAAAACATGTGACTTCCACGGAACAATACTGATAAAAAAATAAGCACAAAGAATAGGTTACTGAGAAAAAAATCATACGTTAGGAACGTTCAGGTTACTTTTTGGCTTATCGTTCCTTTTGTGTAAGGGAGAAACTCTCGAATCTGCTCAATGGATGTTTTGCCGGCTATTTCCCGCTGCTCTTTAGGAAGCTTCAGCATGAGGGAACGCAAAATCTGGGTTAGCAACTCCTTACCCGTATAATCGCCTGGAACAATGACAACGTAAGCTTTGGTTTTGGCCTTCACCGCATCCACTGCACCACCCACAAAACTTGTCTCCTCGTCGACGATTATGCCTATTGCAACTTTGAGCGGTGTATTTCGCATCCAGTTGCGTTTGCCTACAACAAAGAAGGCGCCATGCGGAACTGACTCGCCAGAAGGACCACTTTTGCTCAGCTGGTCAACTCTAACCCAGTAAACATCAGCGGAACCAGCATTTTCACGCCAAGCACGCGAAAACGAAGCGGCAAATTCACCCGCCTCACGAAGCGTCTGCTCACTAACCTCTTTGCCCTCCGATTTAACCACTACGAATGGTGCACCTGTGATTTCAGCGTGAAAAACCACATCATCCATCGTCGTATACTTTTTGATGAGCACTTCGTTGCTGACCACATCTTTGCCTGCAACAACCAAGAACCCATCTGAGGAAATGAACCATCGGAACTTCTCGTACCACTCTTTGCTCTGCACTTTACGCTTAGAGAGCGCTTCAATGATTTCTGCTGGTTTTAGACTCTTGAGTTCTTCTGCTTCACGCAGTTCTTGCTCGATTTTAGCCAGTTTACGCTTAGTGTCTTCTAAAGCCGCCGATGCTCCAGCAGCTTTCAATTTAGCCCTCTTTCCCCGCTCATAATACTCGGAAGCATTCTCAAAAAGTGTCCTGCGCAAGTTAAGACTAAAACGCAAGTTATCCACGCAAAGGTTCAAAGCAAGGTTTTTGCCGTCAAACGATTCAATATAGACTTGAGGAATTTGCCCAGCCTTTTTAGCCGCCATTGCTTCGGCAATGAGAGTTTTCCAATCTTTTCCCTGCATGTTTTCGTTAAGAAGCTTGTCTCTGAAAGTCTGCAACTCGTTGAAGTGAGCATAAATGGCATCGCCAATGAGCTTGTCGCGGTCAGCTTTCTTCTTGTCCTCGCTTATCGATTTTTCCTGTTCCGCAACCATGCGCTTTAGGCGTTCTGCTTCTTGCTTTAGCTTGTCAACTTCAACACTGGCTCCAGCCTTCTCAGCCGCAGTAACCCGCAAATAAAACTCGTCGAGCGCCTCGCTGAAAGTGCCAAAAGTCTTAGTTTTACAGGCTTCATAACGTTTGAGCGATATGGGCACAACATCCAAATAGCTCTCATCTTCATCCAAAATAATCCTCGGCTCAAGTCTTCCGCCAAAAACAGTTGAGAGGATACCCTGAAGAGCCTCAAAAACCCGCTCAACTTCATCGCTCGTAACCGTGTTGCACGGTGTTGTTTTTTCCACGTTAGCCCTAAGCAAGACTTCTTCAGCATACAATCCACCGATGCCTAAGAACCGCGCTAAAGCCCTAACAACCTCAACTTCGCCTGTAACTTTCAATGCTTCAGTCAACTCGGTCTGTGTCACTTTGCATGGGTTTTTGCTGCTTGAAGGCGGAAACACTAACGTCTCGTTGCGCAGTATGTTGCGGTCTCGCATGCGCTTGAAAATTAAAGCCTGAATTATTGTGCCCTGCTCATTTGTTAGTATGATGTTGCCGTCACCAAAAAGCTCCAAAACAAGCCTAAGTAAACCAGTTTTCGTCCTAAAACTAACCGTAACGATTCTTTCAAACTCCACCTGCTCAATGCCAGCTACCCATGCACCACGCAGGTACTTCCTCATAGCCATGCAGAACGCAGGCGGATTCAGTGGGCTTTCATCAGCGTAAACAGTTGTGTGGATTCTTCTGCCTGCCTCCATAACCAGCCGTATCGGCGGCGCATCGGCTTTGTGGAGCTTAAAGATCAGAGTTTTGTCGCCGAACTGGTAAATGTTGTTCACTCGCGAATCAGCTATTGCGGGTTTTAGTTCTTTGATTATTGCTGAGATGTCAAAGCTTGTGAACTCTTTTTTGCGCACGGCAAATCGTCCTGCTGTGAAACTATATTGTCGTTGACTATAAAATAACCATTTCACCTAAATCTTACATCTTAGTGTTTTGTGTTTGTTGGCGGCAGAAACGATTAATATTTAGGCATGTTTTTTAAGTAAGAACAATGTATAATCAGCAAAAGGATTTGAAATAGTCATGACACCGACAGTTCAGCTCTACTGGTTACGAGTCGTATTAGGCATAATTGCAGGCGCGTTAACTGCGGTTTTGGCTGCTTTTGGCATTATCGGCAATGAAGCAGGCATTAGTGTGCTTTTCAACTGCATAAGTATTGCCTTAATCGTTTACTTCCTGTCTTACTATGTGCTCAAAGCAGCTTACAAAAACAAGATTGCAAAACAATCAAAAATCCTAAGCACAGGAATAGGCATGTACTTTTTCGCTTGGATAGCCTTCTTAGTGCTATTCTACACGATTATCAAGGTGACAACTGGAACTGCTGTTTGAGTAACAGCCTACTGGTTTTTGTCTTCGGTTTTTTGCAGAAAATTCGCAATTGTTGCTTGACTCTTGTCGCTTCTTAGCGTCTCAATCTTTTCTCCAGATGGCCTATCGTTTTGCGCGGCTGGGATGTCCATGCGTGTTATGATGCGCATGCAATCTGCCCAAGCGGAAAAGTATCCGCGGTCAAAATCGCCGTGCAAGCTACTTCGCATGTGTTCGAGGAATTCTTTTCGGTAAGTGTGCAGGGCTTCTTTGTCGGTGACGTCTAGTTTTGCGAAAAATGCGTAGCCGTCGGTGGCGCTGTTTTTTCGTGAGAGGTACATTCCGTATAATGCTCGGAAGTATCCTCGGTTCCACTCGGTTTTTTGCATTTTCTGTTTAATTCGTTCCAACTCGCGGACTGCTTCGGTGAATTGTCTGTTGACTATGAGTTGGAAGTATCTTGTAACTAGCGCATGTGAGATTGGCATGTTTAGCGTCCACGTGATTTGGTTGCTTTCTCTTCTTCAGAGACATCTTCTATTCCGTTTTCGGTGACTTTAAGGATTTCCTCTCCTTCAGGCAAATATGGGCTTGAAACTAGCCTTGCGATGCGTATTGGCCCATGTGAAGCACGTCTCAGGTAAACGCGCGTGTGGCTGGTGTGGCCGACGATGTTTCCGCCGATTGGGTGGATGGCGTCTCCGAAGAATTGGTCGGGTTTTGCCATGACTTGGTTAGTTACAACTGCCACAGCGTTGAATGCTCTGGCTAACCCGATGAGTTTGTGCATATGCTTGTTCAGTTTTTGTTGTCTTGAGGCAAGCATTTCTCTGCCGATGTATTCGCTGCGGAAATGCGCTGTTAGTGAGTCGACGATGATTAGTTTGATGTTGTTTTGCTTGATTATTTCATCTGCATTTTCCAAAAGGAACATTTGGTGGTCTGAAGTGTAGGCTTCCGCGTAAATTATGTTTTTGACCACTTGTTGCGGGTCAAGCCCCAAGTGCTTAGCCATTTGCACTATGCGTTCAAGCCTAAACGTGTTCTCTGTATCAATATAGAGTGCAGCGCCGAATAGTCCGCCTCTTTCAGGAGGCAACTGAACGTTAACGCACAACTGGTGGCAAATCTGGCTTTTTCCACTGCCGTATTCCCCGTAGAATTCGGTGATGGTTTGGGTTTCTAAGCCGCCGTCAAGGATTTTGTCGAGGGCTTTGCTGCTTGTGCTTAACCGCAAGACATTTTGGCGCATTTTGAAGAGTTCGTCTGCTCGGATGAAGGATATGCCGATTGAGGAGCGCGCAGCTTCGATGATTTGGAAGGCTTTTTTCTCGCTTACTCCGACTGGTTCCAGCTCTCGGGCTGTTGCCATGGCTAAGGATTCCACCGTGTGGTAGCCGAGGTCGCGGAGTTTTTGCGCTGTTGCTGGTCCAACTCCTGGCAGGTCTTCTATGAACTCGTATTTTTTTTGAGGCGCTGTTGTTGCTGCTTCTTCCTCTTTTTTCTTGTTGTTTTCTTGCGTTTGGTTCTCAGCGGCTTCAGACATTGTTTTTTCACGCTTTCAGGATGATGTAATGGTTTGGGCTATTTAAAACACGCGAAAACTAGTGTTTTTGGTGCAGTGGAGGGGTAAGTTAAAGTGAAAATCATGTTAGAGAAAGTTTTGAAAGCCGTTAGTTTTGTTCAATCTTCTTGGCTAATTCAGCGATTTGCATCCTAAACCGTTCCCTCATCTTTGTAAACCGCATGGCAGCCGACGGATGAATAACCTCAACGTATTCTATGCCGTCCACTCTGGGGGTTTCTTTGGCGGAAGCGCCTAAGAGCACGATGATTTTTGGCTTAATCATTCGGATTTGCGTCATCAAGTAGGGTAGGCATGCGGCGACTTCGTCGGGGTAGGGTTTGCGGTTATTTGGGGAAGTGTGTTTAACGATGTTAGTTATGAACACGTCTTCGCGTTTTATGCCGTATTCGGCAAGGGTTTTGGTTAGGTATTTGCCTGCTCTGCCCACAAAAGGTCTGCCGCATTCGTCTTCTTCAGCGCCTGGGTTCTGCCCAACTATCATAACTGTGGCGTTTGGTGGTCCTTCCCCTGGCACAGCGTGTTTTGCGCCTTGCCAGAGGCGGCATTTTCTGCAAGCGTAGATTTGATAGTTTAGCTCTTCCATCGCCATGCGCACACCTGTTTTGTTGTTGGGTATTGACAGTCACACAAGCTTAAAAAAACTCGCGCTGTATTTTTATCAAGTTCTTGTCCGCTAGAAAAACGCGTTTAGCGGCTAAAGTTTTAACGAGAAATTATTATGGCTCGAACTGAATCTGTTTCAGAATCACTCCTCAGTAGTGTTATGCGTGTGCTTTTGAGGGTTTCTTTTGCTTTCGAACCCTTAGCGCCCGCTGCCATAACTGTTTTGATGAATCAGCAGTTGCGCAGGTTCCGAGAGGCCGGAGCAATCGGAGACTACAAAACCAGAACTAGGCGCTTAGGGAAGTACCATTACCGCATCCTGCTTGATTTGGATTTGACAGGCATGCAAGCCGTTCATCTTCTCGGTAACTTGTTTCCCAAGCAGTTAAGCAGGTACAGGAGGTGGTTCCATGACTGAGATGGCAACAGAAAAGAAGGGACACATGAAAGTGACAATAGAGCTGGAAATTAACGAGGCGCTTATGGATGTGGTTAAGGAAACTATGGCTAAGGCTTCGTCAAGTATTCCAGAGATGATGAGGAGAGGTGGACAAGGCAAACAATAATACTTCCTCAGCCTTTTCCTTTCTTGTTTCTATTTTAGGTTAAACTATCGAGGGATAAATGTTGAAATTTTTAATAATTCAAAAAGTTAAGCGCGAAATTCCACTGGATAAGTGGGCAAAGACGCTTCCGCTGGAATTCAAGTACTTTGAACGCTTGGAAAAAGAGAAGACACTGGAAGTCTACTATCACCTGATTGGGCATCAGGGTAGCATGTGTATAGTCAACGTGGATTCGGATGAGCAGCTATCAAGAGTAATCGGTCAAGACCCGCTCTTTTTTGAGTGTGACCGCGAAATCTATCCGCTGACTACTCGGCAGACGCATGAGAAACAGATAAGAGAGCTACTGCAACCTAGCGATTTAGGTATGTAGTTATGGCGTGTCACGGCGGATTCAGCCTCGATGAAGCAACAAGGCGTTCATGGTATAACCCAGAGGCGATACTGCAAGATTTGCGTTTGGGCATGACGGCTATGGATATTGGTTGCGGCGACGGCTTCTTCACGATTTTAGCGGCAAAGAAAGTAGGCGAGAAAGGGCATGTTTACGCCTTAGACGTTGACCATTCAGCCATCGAAAAACTCCAAAGCAAAGCAAAAGCCGAAGGCTTAAACAACATCACCGCAACGGTGGGCAAGGCTGAAGGAACCGTTTTTTGCAAGCAATGCGCTGACTTCATACTCTACAGCATGAACCTCCACGACTTTGACGACGCCGCTAAAGTTTTGCAAAATGCTCGCCAAATGATAAAACCCGATGGCATCGTGGTTGATTTAGACTGGAAAAAAATCGAACTGCCGCATGGACCACCCTTAGCTATAAAGTTTAGCGAAGAATACGTTGCTGAATTGATGCGCTCTGCAGGTTTCGCTGTGACTGAAAAACGTGATGTTGGGCGTTACCATTATGTAGTTGTGGCAAAACCAAGTTAGGCTTGCTCAGCCTTAGCGTAAAGCTCCAGCAAATCATGTTTGAATTTTTCAGGCTGGTCTTTGTAGGCTGAGTGGCTTGCGCCTTCATAAACGATTAGTTTTGCTTTTGGCAGTTTTTCGGCTAAGGTGCGCATTTCTTCGCCTGCGATGATGTTGTCTTCTGAACCCCAAATTATCGTAACTGGAAACCTAAAGCGGCTGTAAGCTTGCACCAAGTTCTTTTCTAGGGCTCTGGCTGGCGCAATCAGCAGTAACCCTTTCACGGGGAACTTGATGGCATAGTGCAGTGCTATGTTTCCGCCTATGCTGGCACCGACAAGAACAGGGGTCTCAGAATCAAAAATGGTTCTGACCGCCTCATTTACAAACGCCAGATTCTTTTGAGGGTCACGGGTTTTTGGTTGACATTGACTCTTTATTCCGTAAGGCATGTCTAAAGCCAAAAAAGGAACATGTTTTTCCGTTAAAATTTCAGTTATTTTTATGCGTTGCCAAACTTCAATGGTGTATGATAACCCATGCAGGAAAACAATCGGGAACCCTGCAGCATTGTAATGTAGGGCTTGGCACTTGTAGCCAGCAACGTTTAATGTTTTCTCCAACCTAGTTCCACCATTCTGCTATTTTCACACTGCGTCTTATAACATTTTTATCCGTGTTAAATTTACACAAGAAATAATAGCTTGGTTCTTGAAAGTTTACTGTATGGTGATGTTTTGGCAGCAGTTAAAGTTGGCGATAAAGCTCCTGATTTTACGCTTCCCTCTCAAATGGGCGACAACGTGACGCTCTCAGAGTATTTTGGCAAGAAAAACATCGTCCTCTACTTCTATCCAAAAGACGAATCGCCAGGTTGCACCCGACAAGCCTGCAGTTTTCGCGACAGCTACGAAGAACTAACCAATTTAGGTGCTGAAGTTCTTGGTGTGAGCGGGCAAAGTGTGCAATCGCATAAGTTCTTTGCAACTCATCATGGTTTACCGTTTCTTCTCCTAAGCGACGTGGGCAACAAAGTCCGAGAACTCTATGGCGTTCCCTCAACCATGGGGCTACTGCCAGGACGTGTTACGTACATCATAGACAAGAAAGGCATAGTCAGGCACATTTTTTCTTCCCAAACACAAGTGCAACGCCATGTAGACGAAGCAAAGAATACACTACGGCAACTAGAAGAAGAGCAAACCGCCACTTAAACGGAGAAACAGCAGTTGCTTGCACTATACAATACGCTAACGCGAGAGACTCAACCGTTTAAACCCCTAAAGGACGCGCAGGTGAAGATGTACACTTGCGGTCCATCAACTTATCAGCGCGCGCACATCGGCAACTACCGCACTTTCCTTTATGAAGATGTTCTTCAACGTTACTTGGAATACTTGGGCTATAAGGTCACAAGACTTATGACGTTAACTGACGTGGAAGACAAGGCGGTAGAGCAAGCAAAAAAAGAAAACCTCACCATAGAAGAGCTAACCAGCAAAAACGAAGCGATTTTTTTCAAAGATTTTGAGCGTTTGCACATCAAAAAACCCGACTACCCAATACGTGCTTCCACAGCAGTTGACCAAACAGTAAACTTGATTACTAATCTGGTAGAAAACGGCTATGCTTATTGGTACACACATAAAGGTGCAAAAAACGCTTATTTTGAGCCCTTAAAATTCAAGGGCTTCGGCAAACTCGCCCATTTAGACACAAGCAAGTGGCCCAAAAAACAGCGACGCTTTCACAAGGACACGTATCCTGGCACGCCGTGGAACATGGGGGATTTTGTGCTTTGGCATGGTTGCAAGCCAGGCGATGTCTGCTATGAAACTCCTATTGGTTGTGGTCGTCCAGCGTGGAACATTCAAGACGCGGCTATAGTGACTAAGCATTTGGGCTTCACTATTGATGTGGCGTGCGGTGGAGTAGACAATTTGGTTAGGCACCACGATTACACCCTTGCCATCGCTGAGGCAGTTTCTGGAAAACAGTTTTCTAGGTTTTGGCTACATGGCGCGCACCTGCTTGTGGCTGGAAAGAAAATGTCAAAGAGTGTGGGCAACGTGTATTGCCCAAGCGATATTCTTGAAAAAGGGTTTAGCGGTGAACAGTTGCGTTTCTTTCTAATTTATGGGCATTACAGGGAAAAACGTGACTTTACTTTTCAAAAGCTAACCGAAACCAGTCGGAGGCTGGGTTCACTCAAGAGCATGATAGTTGAGTTGCAGAGGGTTAAACCATCAAGTCAAGCTGAAAGGCAACAGGCGCTGACTGGCAGAATTACGGCTGATTTTGAGCGTCACATGAACAATGATTTAGACGTGAAAGGCGCTTTTGACAGCGCATATGAGACAGTTGAAGAACTAAGTTCAGTGTCTCCGTCGTTAGGTACAGAGGATGTAAAGAATGTGCTGGATGGCTTGCGCAGGGTCGACAGTGTACTGCGATGCGGTTTAGTTTAGACTAATTCGCCTACGAGTTTTGCTCTCGCCAGGTTTTCTGCTCCATGAGGAGCTAGCTCTAATTCGTTGGTTAGGTCTTTTCCAGCGTTATGTGAACCAAGGTGGTCTCCATCCATCCAGAAACTGCTGTCTGTTACATCGTAGACTTTGCCTTGGTAAGCAATCCATGCTGGTTTGCCGTTTCTTCCATCATTTTGCTGGAGTTCTTGGAGGGTTATCTTTTTTTGTTGCGCCAAAAAGTTCACTTCCTTGTTACTTGTTAAAGTTCGAGCGTGCCTTTAAAGGTTTAGCGCTTGCTGGCTTTAGGCTCTCACGATGGGAACTGTGGATGACTGGTAAGCCGCGTTAATGTTGATGCTGCCCAAGTTTGTGTGGTTGTCTATCTCAATGTTGCTTGCGGCTGGATAATTGTTTGATTGCAGCGGAGACTTGTCACCTGAAAAGTTTCGCACATCAGTGTCTATGTTGCCAAGGTTTGTTTCTGAAGTGATTTTTGCTCCTACATCGCCGTCAATTTTCAGACCAACGTTTACTGACCCCATCGAGGTGTCAGCATTAACCTTGAGGTTCCCTGATAGCGTTGTTGTTTGAGTTATGTCCATGTTTACTGAGCCCATGTTTGATTGCAGGTTAACGGTGCAGTTGCCTTCAACGGTTGTTTCGCTCATGCGATAGTGCACTGTGCCCATGTTGGTTTCGAGTGATATGTCGCCTGCGACGGTTACGTTTTCTTGCAGGTTCGCTTGAACGGTGCCTGCGTTAGAATTAAGATTAACGGACTGGAGTGTTGCGTTTTCTTGAGCGGTTAGGCTGACTTGCCCTAGGCGCGAGGTAACGTTGAGGTTGAGGTTTAACGCTGGATTAACATAGATGACGCAGTCAACATCTGTATTTGAGAGAAAACCGCCTTCGACCGTTACCTTTGATGTTATAGTTAACACGTCGCCGACGGTTTCGTTTGTAAAGGTGACTTCTATGTTTGAACTGCGTAAGAGGCTCCTTGAGCCGTTTGCTGAGACATGGATTAGGATGTTGTAGTCGTTGATGTTTTGGGTTGCAACGTTCACTTCTCCAACGTCAGCGTAGAAGTCAAGGTTTAACGTTCTGATGTTTGGGTGGCTGTCGTGGTTTGTTTGATTGAAATCAAACCTAGAAAACGGTACTGCCGCAACGGCGATAACGATTACCGCCGTCAACAGTATGGCGATAAGCACTATGGCTCCTAGCATAACGGGGTCTTTCCGCAAGGGCTTCACTGGTGCAGGCGCTGCAGTTGGCGTAGCCATGACGGGGGTTCCGCATCTGTGGCAGAAATGTGCATCCTCTTGGAGTTTTGCTCCGCACTTGTGGCAGTAAGGCAAAATGTTAATCCTCAAATTAGGGGTATGGTTGCTTTGGAATTTAAGTCTTACCAAACCTTGCAAGACTGGCACAGGAATTAAAAATTGTAAAATAAAAAAGGGGTAAAAGCAAGTTTAGGACTTGCTTGTTTTTTCCTGTTTAGTTTTCAGCTCTGCATTCTCTTTCTTTAAAGCTGAATTCTCGTCCATCATCAGCTTAATGACAACGTTGAGCTGGGTCATCATGTCGTTGATGCGCAGGTTCAGCATGCCAACCTGTTGCTGCAACTCATGCGAAGGTAAAACCTGACTTTGTTTTTCAGTCATCCACACTCACCTCGCCGCACTTCAACACGGAGATCTCCTTTTTGAGCGCCTCAACCTCGTTTAGCAAGGCAAGGAATCTTGCTTCGTTTTCATCCTGTTTTTTCGCAAGCGTTTTAACGCAGCCTAAAGTGAAGCTGTGCATTTTGCCATAGTTGAAAAACTCGCCTGTTCCACCCACTTCGTCATATGCTCCCTTTAAAATTGAGAAGGGGTCGGTTGTAGGCGGTTTTATTTTATCAGTTGCATAGTCATTACCGATTGTTGGGTTTTTCTCTCCCCATTGCTTCACGATTGCCAAGTCATCATACGCATCAAAATAACCCGACTGGTGACCGTAAACTGTCCAAGCATACGACTTAGCCCAATAATAAGTTGCATTGCCACAATCATAAGAATTTCCAGTTGAAGGTGTTATGTTTCCACCGATGACCGCGTAGCTGCCTGTGGAAAGTGTGCTGCCAACTTGTAAGTCACGGGAAACTTTTACGTATTTGCCTGAATCGGTGTTTAGCAATAAGTGTCTGTTATGGGCTGTTATGTTTGAATATGTTGCATCCCAACTCAGCGTGATATAGTTTCCTGCTTTAACTGCTCCACCACTATAATTGCCTTTAACTGAGTTGAATTCTGGATCGCTTGTTGTAGTCACAGTTTGATTAGCAAAGTTGGTCATGCCAGAGGTAATCGTTGGAATGCGTGCTGTTGGGACTGTGCCTGCATTTAGATTTGAAGCGTTCAGGTAGTATGAAGCGTGTTGCCCATCAAGCAGGTCTGCGCAGAGATTCGTTATGGTGCTGGTGCTTGTTATTGTGAATGGGTTGTTGCCGAAAGCCAGTGTGCATGCCATGTTTACGATGCTGCCTGAAAGCGCGTTGATTGTGTTGGCGTATAAGTAGTAGGTGTCCACCATCTTCCATGGATACGAGCTTGAGCCGCAATAGTATCCTGCTGAGGGTGAGCCTGCAACTGTTGGGATGATGTTGCCGTTCATGCTTATGCCGTTGAATGTGGGGGTTGAGCCCGACCCGTATTTGTTGTTGAAGGTGTTCCAGTCACCTGAGCTAAGGTAGCCATTTGTTGAGCCATTGGCCTGAGGTAGACTTAGTGCATTGCTTGATATGGTTAATGGTGTAGTTACGCTCGATACTGTACCGGCTGTCCACTGTTGTGCTGGCATGTTTTGCCAAGTTGGACTTGAGCTTGAACCATTGCTTGTTAGAACCTGTCCTGAAGAGCCTCTGCTTCCACCAATATTTAGTGGACAGTTAATGTTTATGCCTGCTGGGCTTCCACTGTTTAATGGCTGAAGGTTATTGACGAATACTGATCCGACATCCAAACCAGCGTTCGCTGTGACACCGTTTACGTCTGTTACAGCTAAGGTAGTGCTGTCTACCCAAGTCAATCTAGCATTATTATTGAATTGTGCGTACCCAGAGATGTTTGCGTTGCCGCTAATTGTTACCCCACTATTTATTGTGAGGGGGCTTGTCACTGCAGTAATACTGCTTGCTGTGAGGCTTGAGCAGTAGACGGCATTCCACTTTTGGTTTGATGAACCGAGATTTAACTGCTTTCCCGATGCAGGCAATATGCCGCCTGTAGATTGGCTTGTCGTCATAACCAAGTTTAAGCCAGTACCATCATCGTAAAACGTCATGTAATTCGTCGGATGCGCAGTATAGTTGCCTACAACAATGCTGCGAGTGAAAACATTGCCCCACATTTTTGTCGACTCACCGAGACTTGAGTGCCCGTCAGTGTTTGGCTTGATTGAATTATCATCAGCAAGCGTTAAAGGACCAATTTCACTCTCAACATTTAGGTCACCGTGAACACTTACATTGCCTGTGGTAGTCAAATCCTTAACTTTTAAATTAGCAGTTACAGCATCTATACCATTTGGAATTGAAGATCCAGCAGTTATATAGAGGGTATCGCCATTTGTTAGGCAAATTCTAGGTGGATCACTATACTGTTCATAAGAGCGACCGATCATAACAGCACCACCGCCTGTGTTCATAACAGTCTGATCTACGATACCTGAGCCAGTGCCAGCTGGAGTGCCACCGAGGGTTAGCGTTGAGCCATTGCTAATATTGTCGTATGGTCTACTGAGCCACCATTTTCTAGCATCATTATCGTAATCAAATAAAACCGTATGAGGTAATTCAACATCGTTTACTTTCACTGGTTTTCCAATATCGGTATTAATGCAAAAAGTGTAGTTGTCGCTAGCAAAATGGAGTACTGTTGGGCTTTCAGAACTTAGATTTCCAAGGCATGAAACATCTTTAATTGCCCCGACTCCTCTGTTTATCATGAGTATGCCGCTTGCAGTAGGATATGGCAAATAACTTGCTTTGAGTAAAACCTCGTCAGCGCTATTTGGTGCTATCATGTGTAGCAAATTGTTAATTGTCGCATTATCCCAAGGACCGCCATCTACCATGTTCTCACCTCGCTTTCGCTTAATTCTGATTCAAAGGGGAATGCTCTAAAAAAATTTCCTTTGTTTAAAGGCTGAGCCATATGGTTGTCCCAGCCGTTGTTTGGTTCTGATTTGTTTTCTAACATTTTTGATCATCAACTAATCACTTGTATTTTTGTAATTTAAACAATTTTGTGGTTTTAAATAGCATTTAAAAATGTATTTTTTAAAAAAGCATTAATTAAAAAGTTTTTTAGAATATGCTTTTAATAGACAAAATACTCATTAACAGTAGTTTACAGCGCTTTGCAGTAACTTATTTATTTGCGAAGCTTTCATAAAATAAAGCATGCGAAAGTATATTGTTGGTCTAATGCCTATCGCTATATTAACTCTGTCAAGTCTCATATTTATTAGACCTATAAATTCAGAAATTACCAAGCCTTCTGTTCCGGAATTCACTGTAAAACTTTTTGATTCTTCCTATGACATACTGCCAATTAGCACCATTGACCCCTTCACAGGACGAACAATAACTTATGCAGGCTCGCATGTGGAAGCTAAAACTATAGAGATTAGGATAAAAAACGAGCCCTTCACACCCTTTCCAGTAACAGAGGGAACATCAAATTGGACCGCCTATTTCTTTTATAACATTCGTTGGAAGGGCCACTATGAGCAAGACTGGCATGAAATCTATAGTCCATCAAACGGTTTCCTGCCAAGAGATGAAGGTTCTGAAACCGTTTATTCCAATCAAGGAGAATACTCTTCTAGTGCTGGTTTGAAGCTGACTTCACGGGGAATGTATATAACGCTTCCTCCAAGAGCCGAAGTAGACTTCCAAGTGGAAGCAATGATAGGATATACACATCGAGTTGTTGAAGGTGGCATGGCTCCATGGTACTTCTTTGGTGAAAAAAGCGGCTGGACTAACACCCAAACCTTGACCATCACCGAGACAGCGCCAACACCAATTACCTCACAAAATCCAACTACAACCCCCAGTCCATCTGATTCTCCAAGCGTAGCTCAGTCAGATTTGGATTGGATGCAGGTTACAACCGTTGTCTTGTTAGGTGTTATTGCTGTTTTGCTGGTTTTTGTAGTGCTTTATCTGCGTAAGAGAAGCATAAAGACCGCACTCGATCAAGAATCTAGCATCTTTAGGGCTTTAATCAGAAGCTGAGTTTTGGGATTATTCCTGTTTAGCCGCAAAACCCGAACTTTACCATGCCTCACCTTCACGCGGTACTCGTTTATGATTATTCCTTCTTTCTCCAAAATCAGCAGGTTTCTTGCGTATATACAAACGTATATACAAACCGTATATACAGCGCCTACCCCCTCCTCGCTGAGCCTTCACACACAAACAAACGTCCAAGCCGCCCAGCACTGCTTGTGCAACGTCCACAACCAAAAAGCAACCCAGACTAAATCCAGACACCAAAAAGCAACGTTCTCTGCAACCTATAGGTTGATGTTGTACTAAGACCCACCTTCATCAACTACTACTAGAAAAAAACTTCAACGTATATACCAGCATGTTAGCAACAATTAAGTACCAAATCCACCGTAACGCAATCAAAGAGGATACTAACATGTCTGAACGATTCGCTAAAAAATGGGAAACAAAAAGAGAAGAAAACAACATACTAAACACAATAAAAGACACCGTCCAACCCCCACCACCACTAAAACCACGCCTAGACGCAGCAGTCAGAAAACTAGACCTGCAAATCAACAAACTAGACCAAACAAACGAACGCTTCCAACAAAAAGACCGCACACTATTCGCCAAACTAGTCGACGCCTACACACAACACGACCAAGCACACGCCAACATATACGCCACAGAACTAGCTGAACTCCGAAAAATGAGCAAACTCATCATGAACGCACGCCTCGCACTAGACCAAGTCTCACTAAGAATCAAAACCGTACAAGAACTAGGCGACGTAGTCACAACACTCGGACCATGCATCGGCGTACTCCGCAGCATCAGCAACGGCATAGGCGGCGTACTCCCAGAAGCAGAAGGCGAACTAGGAGACATCGGCAACATGCTAAGCGGCTTAATGTTTGAAGCAGGCACATCAAGCGGCATGTCACTAAACTTCGAAAACGTAAACGAAGACGCCTCAAAAATCCTAGCCGAAGCCGCAACAGTAGCCGAACAAAGAGTCAGCGCAAACTTCCCAGACCTGCCAGCGGGCATGGCAACAGGCACAGCAAGCAACAAGACACAAACCTAAACAACCCTTCTCTTTTCCACCTTCTTTTTTCCTTTCTTTAACACAAAAACGAAGCGAGCAGGCTGTTCTAAAAGTTGGACTTATATGCTTCATACGATGCTATGTGTCCACAGGGACATACTGGTTGAACGCGAACAGCGAAACAGAACTCGAATACGCACTACGAGGCAAAGCTTGGAAAGTCTACTGGTTCCTACTAAAAAACGGCAACCCCGCAGGCGTCCGCGAAGTCCAACGTGCCCTGCACTTTAGCAGCCCAAGCATAGCCTTTCACCATCTAGAACAACTACGTGAACTTGGGCTGGTTGAAAAGCAAGATATCGGCGGACACTATAGCCTTGTCAGCGAAGTAAAGATTGGCGTCTTGCGGCACTATGTAAAGTTAGGTAAACTGCTGTTTCCACGATTCTTCTTCTATGCCCTGTTCTCAACAGTGTTTTACGCCGCATATTTACTGGTATTATTCAGCGGTTTCACCCGCGATAACCTATTCATACTCACATTCGGAGCAATCGTTTGCGCAATCTTCTGGTACGAAGCCTATCGAGTTTGGGCAATGAGACCATTCTAACTAGTAGAACAGTCTGTTCGCGTGCTTAGCATAAAATAAACAGCCACAGTAACCCTATAGCAGGAGAAAAAAGCATGGTACAAAAAGAAGTCAAAAAGAAAACCAAAATCTACGGAACAGTAGCCGTACTCTCAGCCTTAGTGCTAATATCAATGATTTACGTTATGGGTTCAGTGCCCCAAGTCTTCCCCCCCTCAGAAACACCCCCTGTTTTGGGCATGAAAACTTTCTCATCTCTTGAGGCGCTGACAACTTTTCTGTCAGCTAAAACGCAGGGACAGCAATCCTATGTAGGCGGACCATTGGATAGTCAATTCTTCGGTGAAAGAGGCCCAGTTCCTGCTCATATTCAAGGTGCTCCTGGTGTAACAGGCGGTAAAAACTTGGAGTCAGCTCCAACCTACGCGGTTGATTCTTCTTATTCAACAACTAACATCCAAGTCCAAGGAGTCGACGAAGCAGACACCGTAAAAACAGACGGCAAATACATCTACGCGATATCTAACGCTCAAAACTTTGGCTTTTACATGACACAGGATTCTGCGGGGCAAACAGGCAATTCAATTTACATAATAAATGCTGATCCGCAAAACGCTAAAGTTGTCTCAAAAATAACCCTTGCAAACAATACGCAGCCAGCGGGCATGTTCCTTAGCCAAGACAGCACCAAACTGGTGGTTTTAGCCAGCAAATACCAAATTTACACTTATGACACCGAGCGCTCCACTGGCGCAATGCTCATGCCGTACCAAAGCGATGTGTTCACGTTCATCAACGTTTATGACATTTCAAACAAGGCTAACCCCATTCTATTCCGCAACTTCACCATGAGCGGAAGCTACTTCAACTCCAGAATGATAAACAACTACGTCTACACCGTCGTAAGCCAACCCGCATATGTAACGAATAATTCTGTGACACTTCCAGTTGTCTGCGAAAAAACCGTTACTTCACCTATTGAACCTACAAGCGTGCGTTACGCCGAGGACACAGTTGATAACTATTTCACTTTCACGACTTTTGTGGGTTTAAACATCATGGACGCCACACAGCAGCCAACAAACATGACTATCCTGATGGGCGGAACCAGCACAATGTACGTTTCTACACAAAACATCTACGTAACTTACCCAACTTATACCCCTGGAGGACAGTACACTTCTGTCTACCGAGTGCGCATCAATGGAAGCCAATTAACGTTCGAAACTCAAGGTAACGTTCCAGGATACCTTCTTAATCAGTACTCCATGGATGAATACCAAGGATATTTCAGGGTAGCTACAACGTGGGGTTCTACAGGTGGACCGTTTAAAGGACCACTTGCAGAAGAACCAACATCAATGAACAACATCTACGTCCTAAACATGAACCTTAGCATCGTCGGTCGTCTAGAAAACCTTGCAAAAGATGAGCGTATCTTCAGCTCAAGGTTCATCGGAGACAAAGCTTACCTTGTAACCTTCAGGCAAGTAGACCCTTTCTTCGTCATAGACCTCTCAAATCCAGCTAGCCCGAAGGTTGCAGGGGAGCTTAAAATCCCAGGATACTCAAGCTACCTACATCCGTACGATGAAAACTACATGATTGGCTTAGGCAAAGAAAACAATACAGTGAAGCTATCGCTCTTTGACGTATCAAACGTTAACCAACCTACTGAAATCGCAAAATACATAATAGAGGGTGATTACACCGACTCGCAAGCACTCTACGAACCTAAAGCATTCCTGTTTAACAAGCAAAAGGAACTGCTCGTCATCCCAGTCTCCATTACAAAATATGGTGTAATCGACTCTGGTAGCAGCCTAGGCGGCAAAGAAGTATACGACTATTCGCAGGGTTCCTACTGGCAAGGCGCGTACGTCTTTAGGTTGACGGCGTCAGGCGGTTTTGAGTATAGAGGCGGAATCACGCACATAACTAACACAAACGCAAGTACAATCTACCTCTACGACTACAACCTACAGGTGGAAAGAGCACTCTACATCGGCAACACGCTTTACACGATATCTAATGCTCAAGTAAAACTCAACAGCTTAACTAACCTCACAGAAATTACAACAATCAACCTAAATTAACCCTTCTTTCTTTTATTTGGTTGTAAACGGTTTACTTACTCCTAACGTTATTTTTTCTTCAACCAACCGTAGGTTACTTTTGGCTTGAAAAAGCGCCAATAGCACCTATCCCCTATAGGTTTCTGCAATGAGTTTCTAATAGGCAGCAAATAGGCTCGGCGCACCTGACTCCCTATGGGTTTTCTGCATAGGCTGACTATCAGGATGCAAATATTCAAATCTGAAAAATGCAAGAAGCCCTGACTTCTCAATCTATGATTCTGCTGTGATTGTTCTTATACTACCACAAATTCTTATTTTTCACAAAACCAATTAGCTTAAATTGCCGGAAAAAAGAGCTGTTTGGCAAGCAAACCTGCAGTCGTTTCAAGGCTCTGTTCCCAGTTATGCACTATGGGGCTTAGGCTCCCAAATTTGTATATTTGGGCATCCTTTACGGCTGTTAGGGGTAGTTTGCCAAACGGCACCTTTTCCTGATACGCTTTTTGGTTGGTTGTTTTGTCGTGCCTTTTATTTTCACTAAGTGAAAACGGTTTCAATTAAATTAAAATACTTATTTGCCTTTACCATATTTAGCTTAAACTAAATTGGATGGCACAAATATGGTCAGGATTAAATGTAAGAAATGCCAAAACGTTTACGAGAGAGGGTTCGGTGACGCATTAATTTCACCACATGTTGGTCCGTATCATTATGTGAAATGTCCCGCTTGCGGAAAGAGAAGCTTTGCCAACTTTTACTCGTCAGTAAAAGAACCCATTACTTGGCCTCCGCAAGAACGGCAACAAGAAGCAGTTGCGCTCGAACTAACTGAGGAAGAGCTTGAACGGAAACGAATCGAAGAATCCAAATACGAGAAACCTTAAACGGATTCCGTTTTTCAAGCTATTGCCTTATTTTTGAAATTTCTCAGATTCTCCTCTATTTTTGATATCGCTATCCGTGTTGTCGGTTCAGTGCAGATTTGGGCAAATGCCTGTATGCTTGCAAAGAGGGCAAAGTCGATTGGGTCAACGCCATTTGGCACTTCGCCCAGCGCTGAAATCTTCAGGGCAATTTTGTTTTGAATCTCAGTGTAAATTCGAAAGGCTTCTTGCAGGTTTGCGTCTTTAGGTTTAAACTCGAGGAACTGATGTTGAGGAATATATCCTGTGGCTGTGGCACGGAAGAATTTTTTTTCGATGTTGCCGACTTTTTCGGTTCTAACTACTTCAATCAAGTTGGCTTTTAGCAGTTTTTGCATTCTTCTCCAAAGTTTGAGGGTGGGCAAGTTGAGCTTCGTTGCAAGTTCAGAAATAGATGATTCTGACATAACGAGGTTTTTTAGAAGTGTTTGGTTGAGCGGGTCAAGAACAAGTATTGTGCCTTTTTGGTCTAGGAATTTAACCAGTTTCATAAAATGAAAGCGTTATCAACTAACTTAAATAGTTATTCGCAGTTTAATCCACAAGAACAAAAGAGCCAACAGGCAGTGAACAGCATGATTGAAACCAAAAACCTAACCCGAACATTCGGCAACCTAACAGCCGTAGACAACGTAACCTTTCATGTTGAAAAAGGCGAGGTTTTCGGTTTCCTTGGACCTAACGGTGCAGGAAAAACCACGACCATACGCATGCTATGTTGCCTAATCAGCAAAACCAGCGGTGAAGCCACAATCAGCGGCTACAACATCAGCAATGAAGAAGACTGCATGAAAATCAGAAAAATGGTTGGGTTCCTGCCAGAAAATGTTGGCTTATACGACAGTTTAAGCGCTTATAGGAACCTTGATTTTTACGGGCAACTCTATGAGGTTCCAGAAGAAACGCGAAAAGGCAATATTGAGCGGTTACTGCGGTTGCTGGGCATTTGGGAGCGCAGAGAAGACACCGTGGGAACTTTTAGTAAGGGTATGAAACAGAAAATTGCTATTGCACGTGCACTGATCCATGACCCGCAGTTGCTGTTTTTGGACGAACCTACAGCCAACCTAGACCCTGAGGCAGCAAAAACTGTTCGGGATTTCATATTAGAACTCAAGAAAGAGAAACGTACAATTTTCATCAATACCCACAACCTTAGCGAGGCAGAGCGACTTTGCGACCGCATAGCAATTCTAAAAGGCAAACTAATCGCCGTAGATTCCCCAAGAAACTTGTCGCTTAGCCTGTATAGTCGGAAAACGATTGTTCACTTACAAAATATGACCGATGCAGTTTTAGCCGCTGTGCAACGTTTGAATGTAGTTAAGGCGGCTCGCGTTTCAGATAACAAGTTGATTTTGGATATGGATGACCCTGAACGGGATAATCCTGCAGTGGTCAAAGCGGTGGTGGCAGCAGGCGGCAATGTTCAATATGTGACGGAGCTTCGTTCCTCGCTTGAGGATGTTTACTTAAAGTTGATTAAGGAGGTTTCAGCGTAATGCGTTTTTGGAAATCATGGATTGTAACTAAAAAAGACTTGAGCGTGATTAGGCGAAACAAGTATGTCTTCTACTCGCTAATAGCTATGCCTTTAGTGCTAGGAGTAGTTTTACCGACAGTTTTCATATTTGCCATAGGTGCTGGAGCTGAACAACTTGCACATGAAGAACTTTTGCAGACAGCATATCAAATCGCGAATCTTGGTACCATGTATTTTGTTCTCATACCCGCTATTTTGCCCTCGATAATCGCTTCCTACAGCATCGTAGGCGAAAAAATAGAAAAAAGCCTAGAACCCCTACTGGCAACACCGACAACAGACGGCGAACTATTGCTAGGAAAAAGCTTAGCTTCTTTTGTGCCTTGCATGGCAGTAACGTACTTAGCGGCCGCGATTTTCGTGCCCATAATTGACTTCTGGTCGTATAGCACGCTTGGAATTATCCTAATACCAAACTTGTACTGGGCACTCATGATGTTTGTTATAACGCCCTTAGCTTGCATCATGAGTGTAGAAGCCAACATCATAGTATCCTCAAAAGTCAGCGACATCCGAGCAGCTCAACAATTAGGCGGCATAGTAGTTTTACCGCTAATCTTTGTGGTGCTCCTCGGCTCAATAGTTTCAACATCGCTGTTGCTTGCCATAGGCGTCACGGTAGCATTAGCAGTCGCAGACATAGCATTATTTTACTTAAGCAAGGCAACGTTTAGAAGAGAAGAAATCCTCACTAAATGGAAATAACCCCCTCTAAAATTTAAAATACACTTTTCAGGCTTCTAGGCATCTAAGCTGAGAAATCCCTTTAAGGAAGCTGGGATTTAGCTACGATTTAAGAGGGCAGGGCTAATGGCGAAAGCGACACAAAACGGCAACAATTCAAACAGCACGGCAGTCGCCACTCTGAAGCCTACCTTGACCTCTGAAGAACTGTTGAGCCTTTCAACAGAAGAAATCATGACACGCCTTGGCACATCCCACCAGGGACTTAGCTCTGAACAGGCAGAGGAACGCCTTGAAATTTACGGTCGAAATGAACTTGCGCGTGCGCACAAACATTCAGGCATCAAAGAGTTTCTTTTGCACTTCAAAAGTCCTCTTGTTATAATTCTCTTGATTGCAGGCATAATCTCGGGTTTACTTCAGGAATACGCTAACATGATTATTGTGTTAACTATCATTTTCATCAGTGTCATCCTTGATTATTATCAGGAGAGCAAGGCTGAAAAAGCCGCTGAACTTCTGAAACAGAAAGTCACCACAACTGCCACAGTACTAAGGGACAATGTTAAACAAGAAATAAAATTCCCTGAAATCGTCCCCGGAGACATAATTTACCTCTCAGCAGGAGATATTGCTCCCGCAGACGCTCGCGTCATAACCGCTAAAGATTTGTTCGTTAATCAGTCAGCGTTAACAGGTGAATCGTTCCCTGTAGAGAAAATTGCTGGCGCAGTCAAGAGCAAGGAAGGCGGGGTTGTTGACTGGGGCAACTACTGTTTTATGGGTACCTCCGTGGTCAGCGGAACAGCCACAGCGGTTGTCGTTAAAACGGGCAGTTCAACCGAGTATGGAAAAATCGCTAAAAAACTCATCGAGAAACCGCCAGAAACCGAGTTTGAGCGCGGCATCAAAAGCTTTGGTTTCCTCATCATGCAAATAACCTTCCTTTTAGTCATCTTTGTCTTCCTCACAATTTCACTTCGTGACCCCACCGAAACTGGAGTAGTGCAGGCTCTGCTTTTCGCAGTGGCTTTGGCTGTTGGGTTAACGCCTGAGCTTTTGCCCATGATTATAACGATTAACCTTTCCAAAGGCGCCATGGCTATGTCTAAGAAAGGCGTCATCGTGAAACGTCTTGCATCCATAGAAAATTTCGGTAGCATGAACGTTCTGTGCACCGATAAGACTGGCACGCTTACGGAGAACCGCATCAAACTTATCCTAAACGTGGACATGGAAGGAAAAGAGGATGAGAAAGTCTTCCTCTATTCGTTTCTAAACAGCCACTTCCAAACAGGACTCAAAAGCCCACTGGACGAGGCTATCCTAAAACATAAAGAAATTGACACATCGAAATATGTAAAGATAGATGAGGTTCCGTTTGATTTTATAAGAAGACGCGTCTCGGTCGTTGTGGAGCGCCATCAGCAAAGATATTTCATTGCCAAAGGCGCTCCTGAAGAGATTCTCAAAGTCTGCTCTTACTACGAGCTAAACAAAGTAGTTGCAGACCTAACTGAAGAAGTGCGGAAGCGTATTGAGCAGAAATATCACGACTACAGCGCTGATGGACTCAGGGTTTTAGGTGTCGCTTACAAGCGCCTCAGAGAAGAAAAAGCCGTCTACTCAATAAATGACGAAACCGATATGGTGTTCTTGGGCTTTGTAGCTTTCCTTGACCCGCCCAAAGAAACCGCCAAACAATCAATCCAACTTCTAACCAAAGCAGGAATCGAACTTAAAATTCTCACAGGAGACAACGAATTGGTTACACGAAAAGTCTGTGAGGAACTGGGCTTTGAAGTTAAGGGTATGGCTCTTGGAACCGACATAGCCAACATGCCAGACGAAGCTTTGATGGCAGTGGTTGAAGAAGCAAACATTTTCTGCCGCGTCAACCCTGTCCAAAAAGACCGCATAATTACTCTGCTTAAGAGAAACGGTCACGTTGTCGGTTACATGGGCGACGGCATTAATGATGCTCCTTCACTGAAAACCAGCGACGTCGGTATATCAGTGGACAATGCGGTTGATGTGGCACGAGAATCCGCTGACATCATCCTCTCCAGAAACGACTTAACCGTGCTGGCAGAGGGAGTTTTGGAAGGACGCAAAACCTTTGGCAACACCATGAAGTACATCATGATTGGAGTTAGCTCTAACTTCGGTAACATGTTCAGCGTTGCAGGCGCCGCTTTATTCTTGCCTTTCTTGCCCATGCTCCCAGTGCAGATTCTGCTAAACAACTTACTCTACGATTTCTCACAATCCACAATCACCACGGACAAAGTGGATGAAGAATACGTCGAGCGCCCTAAACGTTGGGACATCACTTTCATACGTAAATTCATGATATCGCTAGGTCCAGTCAGTTCACTGTTTGATTTCTTGACCTTCTTTATGATGCTTTTTGCATTTCTACCCATCATACCAGTTGCCCTCTTATCCGACCCAACCTATCCTGAGCGCTTATTCCAAACCGCATGGTTCATTGAATCATTGGTGTCACAAACCCTAGTGGTTTTTGTCATTAGAACAAGGCGACCATTCTGGAGAAGCCGCCCAAGCAAATACCTAGTAATCGGCAGCATCGCCATTATTACATTCGCTTTATTGGTACCCTTCACTCCGCTTGGCGAAGTGTTCAGTTTTGTGGCGCCTCCACCGCTATTCTACGCTGCTTTAGCCCTTCTGCTGGGTGCATACTTGTTAGTAGCCGAAATTGTGAAAGGCTGGTTCTACAAGAGGCACTCATACCGCCTTGAACAAGTTCTGGTGCCAAAGAGGGCTTTCTATATCACACGAACGGCAAAGTTGATGCAGGAGATGATTGCAGCCATAAGCTTGCGCTCAGAGGATGAATTCTCAATCGAATCCTTAACTGACGATTTGAACAGCGCCTTGCCCTCTCCGATTAACTCAAATCAAATGGCAAGAAACCTCCAGTACCTGAGGCGTTCTGGATTAATCAATGTTGACTGGAACAAACGTACAATTAAGCGTGAAAAATCACTCAGAGAATACGTTAAGACAAGCATTATCGAAGGACCCATGTGGGCGACGCTACTAGAAGATTGGCGAAAAATAAGAGCTACGCTCCTAAATAAGCACGGAGAAGTAAACGAAGAATACCAAGAACCACTGACAACATGATAAGGGCGCACGCTACAGCTATTGTGTGTGAAGCAAAAAACGTTTCACGCAAGTACACTTAACAAAACAGCGCTCTTTTTTGTCAACTGCGTTTAACAAGCGAGCAAATTAGTGTTCTCAAAAACCATTATTTGCCGCTGTGGATTAACGGGGAATTGGTAGGTCAAATTTGTCACATACTTGTTGGGACTGCAAGCATAGCACTTTAAAAATGAAGATTTTGGTGCCGAAAAACCGTACCATCAAGGAATACATCCATAAAACAGGCGATTTCCAGTCAAGCATAGTGGCTGTTGTTAAAGAAAAGAATGGACAATGCACAGTGTGGTTTAGGTCTGAGGGAACCATAAAGATAGTTAGTGTCAAGTTGATTCATGAATGTAAACTTAAATTAGAAATCAAGAAAACCAAGTGCCGAAACTTTGAGCCCAGCGAAGAAGAGAATAGAATAAGCAATATAATATACAGCAAAACAGTTTTGGAACAAGCAAATGAGTAACTTTGGCTTTTTTGCTTTCTCCCAGAAATAGAGAAACAACTCTTTAACCCAGTTACGGAACGCCTCATCCTTTCCATAAAAGCAAGCATAATCCATCTTTCCATAAACTGCGGCGAAGCATACAACTGCCTCCTTTCTAAGTCAAGGGTTAACTTGGCATTTTGTTTAAATCATTGTTGCACTTTTAATTTCTTGTCCTTTTTTCTGGAGGTAACATGTGATAGGGCTTTTGGCTCTCTGGAGTGGTTGTTATTCTATATGGCGGTTATTGCTCTGGTGCAAAACCAAAGTTAGTTATCAACCAAATTGGAAGGTAAGAGCGAATGAATAAGATAGCTATAGTGCTTCTTGCCTTATTGCTCATCGCTTTCCTATTCTTTGCCTATTCACGGCTTGCAACCGCCACAACCGTGTTTTCTGATGATTTCTCAACAGGAAACTTCGCTAAATGGTCAGAGACTTACGTCAGCCCTGACTCAAGCCAAGCGGTCAGCAATGGCATAGCGCGTTTTACTGTTCCGACTCCTGTGGCTGGTACTTACACTTTTTCATTCGTTAAAACGGAAGCATTTGTTTCCACAGTCAATAGTACAATAACTGCCACACTATACGTCTACTTTTCAAAAATTCCTAATGGGTGCCCACAAGGGAATGGCGCACTGTTTTTCCTTTATGTTTGTGATTCTTCAGACATGAGCGGCAATAGTGGTAACTTTTGCGTTGGAATCGATGGTTCAAGCGTCTGGTCTTTATGGATAGGCGGAAGCCTCACCTACACATACTTATTCCAAACAGAAGATTCCACCCCAGTTAGCAATACATGGTATCATATTGCTTTAACGATTGACAATTCAGCATGCAAAGTAGCGTTAACAGTTAATGATGTTGTGGTGATTAGTGCCAGTCAACAGCAATTCACCGATAAAACACACCACATCAGCCTAATTTCAGGGATAGGCGAGAACTGGTGGAGTGACGGCTCAGGGCAACAAGAAGTTGCAATAGCTAACGTGGTACTAGAAATTTCAGACGCAGACCCCCAACCTTCGTCTAGTCCAACATTAACGCCTTCACACCCCTTACCTACTAAAACGGCAACGCCTGACCCGCCTGCAACACCAACACCTACGGCTTCTCCAAGTGCAAGCCCTTCCGCTACCCCCGATATCCCAGAATTCCCAGCATTTACTATCATATTGTTAGTAATTGCAACATTATTGGTTAGTGCGCTCGGACTCAAGAGAAAAATCATGCAAAAAATAAAATGTAAAAAACCGTCAAGGGTTGCTTTTTTGTTTCTCAGAATATCTCGTATCTCACGCAGTGTCGGAGTATCTCAACGTCTAAGCCTGGCATTTGTGGAACCGATTCTTCTTTTGGATAAATTACCTCGGTGCCGGTTACGTATGGTCTCTTTCTTCCAGAACACCTCTCCGTAACCATACTGATAGCGACAGCGGCAATTATGATACTTTATCAGGATTGAGCAAGAAGATAGGTATAACAAGGGGTTGTGCATCTTCCTGAAAACAGGATTACTGTGAGCAATCAGTAATATCGGCATTGAGAAGTGATGCTTTTTATTACGTTTTCCACAGGTTGTATGGGCAATGGTGCCAGCAGTAAGGGCTATCTTTGTACATGCAGCTTTTGCATTCTGTCCTTTCAAACCGTTTTTGGTTAGGTCTGCTCAAAATGGCTCACCCCTAAAAAATGCAGGGTGCTATTGCTTAGAGTCTTTCTTTTTAATAGTATTTGTATAAGTTTTCTTACTGGACTTTTTTCGGTAGATACAATTGAGTCGAACTGATGATTTACATCTCCGACAATTTTTAACTAAACCTGCCCGTAACATACACATAGCGTTTTACCTCTCTTGAGTTTAGAAAAGAATCAGTTATTCGATTAGTTTACCAATTGGATAAGAGAAACTCTTCAGCCTAACCATTACATTTTCCTAACTAATAAAGCTTAAAATGAAATTCCTTTTTTAAAGGAAAAAGAACATGTTATTTTTTTACGAAAAAAACGTGATTTTGAATTCTTTGGCAATTTTAAGCATAAAACGGTTTTTTCATATGCATACCCTAATATAGGGCTTAACATATTTTATAGAGAGTTGGAATTCTTAAGAGGAAGAGTACCGCTACCGCAGTTTACTTTTCTCCTGATTATTCTGATTATTTAAATTGGCTTGAGCCAAATTGGTGTAAGAATGGGTAAAAGAAAAGTAACAAATGAGGGCAGTCTCGATAATATGATTTTGCCCACCCCTAATGACGTTTTAGGCATAGCAGTGAAAATGCTTGGTGCCGACAGAATTATGGTTAAATGTCAGGATGGAAAAGAGCGACTTTGTCGAGTCCGAGGGAAACTGAAAAGGCGCGTTTGGATACGAGAGGGCGACATTGTGTTGGTTTCTCCTTGGGATTTCCAAAGTGAAAGTCGGGGAGACATTTTCTGGCGGTATAGAAGAAACCAGTCGGATTGGCTTAGAAACCACAATTATCTAACTATGTAAAAGGGGAAAAGAGAAATTATCCTGAAATGCACTGAATGCGGCAACACATTCATAAAAAAAGGCTTAACAGACGGCGAATTGGTTAGCTGCCCAGTTTGTGAGGCAAGCTATAAAGTGGAAATTAAAGATGGAAAGTTACGCCTTAAAGATTTCATGTTTGAAGAGATAGATCTTGGCGAACTCTGAATTAATAACAATAATTGAGGTGAGAATAAAGTATGAGTGCTTTAGAAAAAAGTGACTTTATGGTTGCTATTCGAGGTTACAAGGTCATCAAAACAAGAACAAATGCTAACTGTACAGATGTTACAGCCTCTGATGCCTCTGACAAGAAAGTGCTTTTGCGTTCTTTGGAGACTCAAGGAAACGAAAGTATAGATGTAAACGATGTTAAGGCTATGGTGCGGGTTATCAAACGTGAAGCATATGACATTGCAATTTTAATTGGAAAACGGTTTAATGACAGCGCAGTTCAGGAGATGATCAAAGAAAAAATTCAACGTGTTTCTGACGAGTATATGCCACTTTACAATGTTGAGAATCTATATCGAGCGATATTTACTTGCGTTGATGCTCAATGCCTAGGAAAGTGCGGCAAAGTTCCGTTAACAAAATCGGATTGCCAAGTAAAGAAGGGCTCTGATTCTTGTGAGATAAGGTCTTTGTCAGATAATGCCTCTTTTCACTTTGAACACGGATGGTCTGGATTGCTGAAAAATGACCTCAAACTTGCTTTGGCATTAAAACATAAACCAAGTTTAAGTTAGCAACCTATTCATCAATAAAACAAAACATACAACCGCTTATTATTTTGATGTAACATGTTTAATACGTACAATGAGGGTAGTAGCGTGCGCTATTATGGCAGCCAAAGTGCGGTTAGAAGAACGTAGGGGGTTTGATGTGTGAAGAGAAAAGAGAAACTGAAAACTAAAGGAAAAAAGTTTTACAAAAATACGCAGGGCAAAATTTGCAGGGTAAGGGGAAACTATAAGCTTACTAAACAACAGGTACTGCGCAAAAGGCAAAATAAGCCGTCAATTAATTCCTAACTATAAATCACCTTATCCAACAAGAGAATTTTGGTTGTTAAACAGTCAAAAACCTTTTTTCAACACTTTCGACTGCCTATACTGCTTGTGGGGCGTCCACAACCAACACAGCGCCCAAAACAAACCCAAAAACCAAAACACAACCCGCTACATAACCCGCCACTTGATGTTGTACACAACAACACCACTCAACAACAACTAAAAAAACAAAAACCACTACTCTCACTCTAGGCCTCAACCAAACCTTGCTCCTATATCATGAGGCGCGCCTTGGTAGATTCAAGCATAGAGGGCATGGTGATACCTGAAGTGTACACACTAACAACCATGCTACTGCTTATCACTGCAAGCGCTATCCCAATAGCCCTTAGCAGACGAAACAAACTACACAACTAAAATACTTCCCCCCCCACATTTTTTCTCCCAATTTTATCCAGCAACAAACAGAAGTGGTGGGGCCGCTGGGATTTGTTCCTACCCTAGTCGTCTTGTGAACCCACCCAATATATCGTTTCTTCGTGGCAACTCTCCCTTTTTTTCATTTGTTAAGGAGGTTTCTGATTGAAAGATTACTCTTTGAGTGTTGTTTATCGCCGTGGGGACGACGGGCAGCTTTATGTTTGGCTTTATCGGGGGCAACTCCACATTGGCACGGTTGAGGTGAATTCTTTTAACTGTGTGAAAGTTATTCGGGGCACAAAGAACGCTTCGCCTGTTTTGGTGAAGTATCTTCCTTCAGAGGCTTTGTTGGAGGAAACACCATGACCACCGTGCTAGAGCCGTCCGCCTGTGTCGACTGTGTTTTTTGGTGTGGCCGCTGCACCGAACCAACCATGAATGGCAAGAACACAATCAACCGTCTAGCATTGTCGACTGTTTGCGAGAACTTTGTAGGGAGCTGAGTAAGGTGGCGGAGGAACCTGTTGGTAGAAGTCAAAATTTTGCGTTTTCAAAGTCAAAAGTCAAATTTGACTTCAATACCGTACGCAGCCGAGTCCTGCCAATCCTCAAGGGTATAGAGGTGAAAATGTATCCTGCAAAGATTGGGCGCACCCGTGGATGGAGCAAACAGCACGTAGCCTACTATGTGGGCAAGCTGGAGAAGGCAGGCTTAATCCGCCGGTTGAAACGCAGCAGCTTCGTGGACTACGAGTTGACGGAGCGGGGTCAAAATTTTCTCGTATCATGTGAGGGCGTCCTCTTTAGCAGCGGCATCTTCCGCTTGCATCGGTGTTTTTTCAAGTTTCCGATTTTGCGTGAGGGCGTTTATCCGTTGGGTGATTTTCGGCGGGTTGAAATGCAGAATTGGACGGCGCTTTTAGGTTTGGAGCAGGGCGTCAAAGTTAGGCATACGGCGACGTCTTGGATTGTGCACGTTGAAACGTTGTACGGTCGCAGTCCGGGGGAGCTTGTGACTTTGGCTAAAAATTTGGCTGACCGAGTCGCAAAAGGGTTGTCCAGCAAGTACGGCTGCGTGTTGGGTGAGGGGCAGATTAACAAGCGCCACGAGTTGGGCATCGATGACCCAGTTGCGAATTTGCTAAACCGCTACTTCACCGTGAGCACTCCTAAAAGGGTTATTGATGACAGTCTAGGAGAAGATGAGGGTGAACTTGATCATCTTGGTCGGGATGCTGCGGTTGAGTATTTGTTGATGCCTGAGCGGCTGAAAAAGCTGGAGGGACAAATGGGTAATGTCTTATACGATTTGGAGAAAATTGCAGGCAGCATAGCTAAGCTAGACAAGATGGGTTACGACTTAGCAAAGGTTGCTGAGGTTCTGTGCAAGCTTGCGGATTCTGAGGACAATCCAGATGTTTCTAAGGCTTCAGTTGATGGAGGAAAAGGCTATGTCTCTTAGAATTGCAGTGGGAGGTTTTAGGATTGGCGTTGACTGAACGGGAGCGAAAGATTTTACAGCTATATGCCGAGGGCTTGAATGATTATCAAATTGCCAAGAAGTTAAAGATAGAAACACCTAATGTTTATCGTGCACGGAAGACTGCGCTCAGAAAGCTTGATCGAGCAAGGGCAGATTTGTCGTTTGTTGATAACCTCAAAAGAAAATAGGTTCGTAAGGAGCGTAATGGCTGAAGACCAAACGCTTCAGTACGAAAATCCTTTTCTAACTCTATTTCTTAGCGAATTCTAATCCGTGCAGCCTTTTTTATAGATAGCCAACAACTTGAATCTGGCAGACCCGCTTTCTTACAAGTTTGCTTTGTCAGGTTCAGTTAATATGTTCCATAGTTATTACAATTTTTCCTCGTGGGTGTCCTTCTTCAAAATACCGGAAAGCTTCAGCAACCTCATTTAACGGGTAATGTCTATCTATGATCGGAACTAATTTGCCAGATTCAATAAGCTCTTTTATAAAATCCAAATCTTCTTTATTATTCGGTTTCCAAGCCATAAGACTCATCTTCTTACTACCAACCAATGAAATTAATGGACCTAGAAACAAAGTTTGGAAAATTGTAAATCTGGAGCCCCCAACTAAAGAGTAAATTCCATTGGAACTTAATGAATGCCTATAATCGAAAATCGAATGATATCCTGCAATATCAAGAATCAGGTCATAATGTTGCCCATTTTTTGTGAAATCTTCCTGAGTGTAATCGATAACATGGTCTGCACCAATCGAACGCAGCATGTCCAACTTTTTTGCATTGTCCACACTAGTTACTTCAGCTCCAAAGTACTTCGCAATTTGGACTGCAAATGGACCTACGCCACCGCCAGCGCCATTAATCAGAACCTTTTGTCCTGGCTGAATCCGTCTTTTATTGCGAAGACCTTGGAGGGCAATTATTGCTCTTGAGGGTATTGTTGCTGCTTCTTCGAATGACAAACTAACTGGTTTCAATGCTAAAGCTTTTTCAGGGGCGCATACAAACTCAGCAAAAGCGCCAAACCCATAATTGAATAAGTCCCCAAATACCTCATCACCCGGACGGAATTGCTTTACGTTTGTACCAACCGCTTCAACTCGACCGGCTATGTCAAATCCGAGTACTTTGTATTTTGGTTTTAGAGGACCCAAGAAACGAGCAGACCATGCCCTTCCTCTAAGGAAATCCAGGTCTTCTACATTTAGAGAAGCCGCATATATTTTTATTAGTACTTCATTGTTATTTGGAGTTGGTTTTTCTATGTCTTTAAGTTGAAGAACATCTGGAGATCCATATTTTGTGCAGACTATTGCCTTCATTTCAACCATTCAATAATATTTTATTTGAGTCATATATAGATACGAAAAAAGATGGAGAAGGCTAACCTTCCTGTTTAGGCCACTTCCATGCATGCCAAACAATTAGTACAATAAATACAACTTCCAAAATCTCATAAAATACATAATAAGCCCAAGTCTCTCCTGGTACAAGAAGTGCAGGAACCAAAACAACAGCATAGACTATACCCACAATGATGTTTACCCAACGATTCACTTTAGCTGGCAATGCCAGGGACAAGAAAATCATAAAAATCGGAATTGCCATTAATATTGCAGCTCCAAACAAAAACACTTGATTAAGCGCTATTTCTCCTGATAGTACGTTCTCTACTATATCCTGCCTATAGAATCCGAAAACATCGTTATATAAATAGAAAAACATTAAAGCTACCCATAATGCTGAAAGCTTAAACTTAACATTTATCTTAACGTCTTCAAGAATAGTCTTAATTCCCCCGGTGTTGGTTAGATGACGAGTATGCTGTCGTTTTTTATTTAAGACTTATGGAACGGTTAGCGCAAGCTCGGAGGATGAGGCATGTTAAGGTCGGTTATTATGTTCGATAGTTATGACTACATTTCCCTTCTTGTGTCCAGCTTCAACATACTGGTGAGCCGTGACAATTTGCTCCAAGGGATACGTTCTATCGATGACTGCTTTTAATTTGCCAGCTTCAATTAGACCGCCAAGTGTTGACAAATCATTTGGCTCCATGCCTGGGTTCCCCCAAGTTG
This sequence comes from Candidatus Bathyarchaeota archaeon, assembly GCA_026014725.1. Taxonomy (NCBI): domain Archaea; kingdom Thermoproteati; phylum Candidatus Bathyarchaeota; species Candidatus Bathyarchaeota archaeon. Next base: position 162,952 of record JAOZHV010000029.1, read on the forward strand.
AGAGAAAGACCCCGGTTTCTGTCAGCGACCCCTTTGCCTGTGAAATCGATATTTTGCCCACTGCATCAAAAACCAAATCATACCTCTGACCATTTTTGGTAAAGTCTTCTTTGACGTAATCAATCACAATATCCGCCCCCAAAGACTTGACTAACTCCAAATTAGCGGTGCTGCATACGCCAGTAACTTGTGCCCCGTTATTTTTAGCAAGCTGAACGGCGAAGGTGCCAACGCTTCCCGAAGCGCCATACACAAGGACCTTCTGTCCGTTCTTTACGTTTGCCTTCCTAAGAAAACCCAGCGCAGTCATACCGCCAATGGGAACAGCAGCAGCCTCCTCAAAAGTCAAATTTGCTGGTTTCTTTGCAACCTCTATAACTACTCTTCCCACCACATCTGTATCTGGAAGACAAATATACTCTGCATATCCCCCGCCAAAGCCAGTTGCAGCTAAAACCTCATCTCCAACCCTAAATCTGTCCACATTTTTACCAATTGACTCGACTACCCCAGAAACTTCCATCCCAAGGACTTTATTTTTTGGCCCTGTTAAACCTAAAGCGAACCGCATAGGGAGCCAAAACTTCGTTGGGACTTTGAATCCTCGCATACGTATGTCTCCCGCTGCAACAGTTGTAGCGTGAATTTTTATTAGTACTTCGTTGTCTTTTGGAACTGGTTTTTCCACATTTCTAAGGCTTAGAACTTCGGGTGGTCCATATTTCTCGTAAACGGCTACTTTCGTTTCTTTTTTACACTCCAGTTTTAGTTTTAATTGAATTATAAGCGTCAGCAATCATGAACATTGACGCCATAAGGAAAACCGTGGCATCTACCGTTATCGTTCCGTCTGGGAGCTGAGTGTTTCCGCTTGCAATAGTGGGCCACATAAAGAAAAACGCAAAATGAACTATTGCAACACCATAAAGGATCCAGCTTGTGAACCTTAAACCAGGAATTCCAGTTGCGTTAGACTGTTTTCTAATGCTTTTGCCAGCAGAGTTAGCAAGCGGAATGGCTGCCAAGAAAAGGAATATTTTAGAGAAACATGCGGCGGGATAAAGCAGTGTATTTCCGTTATGATTCGCGTCGGCTACGATGCCTAAAAAGTAAGCAACAACTGCAAACGCTACACTTAATACCAGTTTTATGTTCATTGTTGCACATCCGATGGTTTCTTTGGGAAGAACATCCTGTAGGGCAGAAGAAGCCCAATCATCGTTATGGTTGTAATTGGGATAAACTGAAGTACTTGGTTGATGTCGCCAATGAAGACAACGCTGAAAATTGCATCGCTTACCAGAAGGATAGGAGCTAGTAACATCATGTACCAAGCCCATTTTTCTCCCCTACGATAACCCGTCAGAGTTATAGCTAATATGAACAGTGACCAACTTATCTTGAGCAGCCCCATTTGCCCATAGACGAAGATGACAAAGTTAGACGCCTCAGGGCTCGAAGCCTTAAGGTCACTCCAAGGCAGATTCGTGACAGCTTGGGCATCCGCCTCAAATATTCCTTCGGGCTGGAATACAGCAACGATTCCAACAACCAACCATAGCATCCCAACAGCTAGTAATATCACCCATGCATATCTTTCATATACTCTTCCCCTCATGTCACAACACCAATTCTTGTTCTGACATTTTCAGCTGATCCGAACAGTTTTTTGTATAGATAACCAACAACTATTCCAAAAACGAGAAACCTTGGCACGTTAAGCAGTACTCCAACGAGGAAGTAATACGAGGCGTCGCTTGTTCTTAATGCTGCGGGAACCTCGATTACGAGTAGCAGAATTACAAGTGCGATGAAGCTAAGGATTAACGATTTCAAGATCGGATTCTTTGTTGGAATCTTGCAGTAAAATCGGACCAAGATATAGCTGATGATGCCTGCCATAATCAAGCCAATGATAAGTCCACCAATCCAGACTAATTGGATGCTGGCAATTGACTCTGCAACTCTGTAATCGGCAGCGGTGGGAGTTAAAGAAATTGCGAGGGTGGCTGCCCAGAAGGCTAAGCCGCCCGCGAGAGCTAATGTTAGCGTCTTCCTGTAAATCCCAGATGACATTTGGCGCTTCCCTTCAGTGGGGGTTGTCATCTTATTTCTGTTCCTTGACAGCCATAATCAAAAGCCATGCTGTGAGAGCAATTTCGGCAATGAAGCTGATTGCATTTCCTGGATACCGTAATATTTCATAGTTGGGGAGAAGGAAACCCTGTAAAAACCAACTCATATTACCGAAGAAATCGAGGATTATCAGTAAGCCTAACCATTTAGGAAGGAAGCGCGATTTGTAAACTAAGTAGCCAAGGGGAAGTAGCCAAGCGCTAAAAAATATCTGTGTGAGTAGAAAACCATTTGTGTATAAATCGAGAGAGGACATTGCCAGGGCTTGCAGTTGACCTGTTTGAAATACGCTTAAGTAGTTAGCGCCGCTCAAAAACTGAAGGGCTGCAAATAGATTTAGCGCATTAAGGCACTCTATGGCAACGCCGCCCAAGTTTAATAACAAGAACAGCAAAGCTAGGTTTTTGTTAACAGGTTTTAACAACACATAAAGCGCCCATGCTGCTAAAACGAAAAAAGTTGCTGAGACTAATTCGGTTATAAAACCAACTCGGAATAACCCCTGAGAAGAAAGTATATTGTTGGCTGTTGCTGCTGCATCTCCGGATACAATAATATTATCGCGGATATATGTGGCTAAGACAGTAGTTAAAATAAAAATGAGATAAAAAAGCCCCGCCATTCTTGCGGTCTTACGCGGCGATAAATCCGCAACTTGATTTGTCATCTCTTTTTCCCCAAAAGTATTTACCGTCTGTTAGTTGCTTCAATACGCATATAAGCTTATGTATCAAATCAAACACCAGTAAACCTAGTGTCAGAGCATGTGTGTAAATTCGAAGTGTCAGTTAATTTAACGCAAAATGTTACATTATCCTGTTTTTGATATTATCGTGTTTAGGCTCTCAAGCCATTAATGTTCAGTCTGAGGATTGTTTCTTGGCGACTATGATGTTACAGGTTAGCTCTGACTGTAAAGATTGTAAGCGTGTGAGGGAGCATGTAGCTTCACTCTTGCCTTTCAAGATTCTTGAGGCTATGACAGATAAGCCCTTGCGCATTCGCGGCGTAGCCATGTGCTCGGGCATGAGCCGCAATCTCAACATCTACACTTCTGAGGAGTTGCAGGCCTTCACTAGCAAATTGGCTAGCGCTCCTGTCTACATTGAGCACGTTGCTGTGCCCAACGCTGTCGGCAAAGTAACTAAGACCGATTGGGATGGGCATAACCTGTGGTATGAGGCGGAAATTTATGATGACGAGACGGCTGAGAAAATCCGCAAAGGTCTAATCCAGCACGTCAGCGTCGGCGCAGACTACGAAGCCGTCGATGTCGTGGACGGCAAAGTGCCGCATGGTTTGCATAATGCTGAGTTGAGCCTTGTGGCTGTGCCAGGTATTCCCGAGACCAACGTGCAAGTTTTGGAATCACTAAGGAAAGCGGGCGTGCAAGAGGCAGAGTGGGACACTGAGTACATCAACAACCTGCCCGACGACTGCTTTGCGTATATTGAGGCGGGCGGGCAAAAAGACGACCAAGGCAAAACTACACCCAGAAGCCTAAGGCACCTGCCATACAAGAATGCTCAAGGCAACCTGGACGCTGACCATGTTCGAAACGCTTTGGCACGACTGGATCAGACGGAAATTTCTGCTGAGGCGAAAACTCAAGCGCTCAAGAAG
>JAOZHV010000030.1 GCA_026014725.1 Candidatus Bathyarchaeota archaeon
ACTATGTATTTCATGCCTTCGGCGTCGCCGAGCTGGTCCAGCCACTTGAGTGCTTCGCGGACTTTCTGCAGCGTTATGAGGCGGTCTTGGTGGCTGCGCACAGCGTTTTCTAAGGCGGTTAGTTCGTGGAATGGGTTGGCGTCTAGAACGATGTTTAGGTTGCCGACGTTTACTTCGCTTGGGTTTTCGTTTTGGTTTTTTTTGCCTGCGAGTTTCATGACGACTTCGCGGACTTTTTTTGATTTTTCCGCCAGCTTGCGTATGTCGTCTAGGCGTCGTAGGTATTCGCCGAGTGCGCTTTTGGAGTCGGCTATTTCTTTGTCTAGGGTTTCAGCTATGTCTTTGGCTGAAGTGTATTCTTTTATTTTTGTTACCATGTCGTGTTTTGCACCTCTAAACGGCTAACTAGAGAAGGGGAAAGTAGATAGAGCGTTTGCTCACTCTTGCCCTTGTGTGTTTCGAAGCAAAATAAAGAAAGGGGAAATTTATGCGCCTACTGCGTTGTACAGGAACGTGGTGCCTTTTGCGGAGACTAGTTTGACTTGATAAGTGTCGCCAGTCTTCCAATCCCAATAGAATTGAAGGGTGCAACCTTTAGCGTTGGCAGGAACTGTTTGATCAGGTATAGGGGTGCCATCGCTTAATGCATATGTAAGGTTTCCTGCTGGTATCTGCAGACCATTGAGCCATACTTGGTCAATTTTTACACCAGTTGTGCCAGTGTTGCTTATAGTGTAAGTAATGTTTTTTACAGCGTTAGGTTGGAATGTTGCACTTGTTACGGTTAGTTGTTCTGTTTGCATGAATCCTGTGCTGAGTGCGCCCATCCATACTGCTACGGCGATGCTGACTGCGACTGTGACGGCGATGAGTATGATTGATGCGACTACGGGGCTTAGGGCTTTCACGCTTCGTCTGAAGCTTTTCATTTTTAGTTTCTTCCCTCCTATGTTAAATTACGGTTATGTCATTGGAAAGACCAATTTAAATATTATGACTTAATACACCATATTGACTATATGCACAACACAACTACAACAAAACAACAAAAACCCGCCAAACCAACATCTACAAAAACGTCAAAAAAGAAAATGTAGAACAGTTCAGCGCAAATACGCCTGAAACTGCCACCTAAGCATCCAAAGCATCAAAGAACTCGAGAAGAAGCTTCGCCACTTTCTCACCCAACTCAGTAATCAAATAATACCGCTTCAACGGGTCAATCCGCTCGCTCTTAG
>JAOZHV010000031.1 GCA_026014725.1 Candidatus Bathyarchaeota archaeon
AGGTTGCAGGTTGTGGCTACGTTGGCTAAGACCTACAAGGACGCTTTCGCCGAGTACCTCGATTACCGCGGAATTGAGGAGCGGTTAGATGCACTGGAGGCTAAGTATGAGGGGTTGGAGAAGAAGAGCAAGAACGCTGCGGCTGGAGCAAGCGAAAGCCAAAGTTGACCGCATCGAGGCGATTGTGGGCGCTCATGAGGTTGCAGAGAGAAGGCAGGTGGAAGCTTTGCAGCATAGCTTTAAGGAGTTTTGTGAGCGGGTTTTTGGTTTTACGCCTTACGCTTATCAGTTGGATTTGGAGGCAAAGTTTGAGCAGTACCAGTTTAACGCGGTGCGGTGGCCGCGGCAGACGGGCAAGAGCTTCATAGTCTCGGGCTTAGTCCTCAAGTACGCCATTGAGCATCCCAACAGTTACATCGCGATTGTTGGGCCTAGCTGGCGGCAGACTAAGCTGAATATTCGGCGTATCGGCGGGTTCGCGCGGAAGTATCTTGGGTGTGAGCGGGGCATCCAAAAGACCCGTGTTAGCCTGCCAAACGGCAGCGTGATTGAGGCGTTTCCGAATAATCCTGACACGATTCGCGGGCCGTCGTTTCATGTCATATGGTGGGAGGAATGCAACTTCACTGCCAACGACGAAGACCTGTATGATGCGATACTGTTTACGCTGGGCACAACCAACGGCAGACTCATCGCCACATCTACGCCGTGGAACACAGACAGCCTCTTCTGGAAGATGTGCAACCACAAAGACTACAGCGACTTCGGCAGAACACACATCACGTGGCAGCAGGCGCTGGAACCCAACGGACCACTAAAACCCGCCATCATCGAGAAGATTAAGCGCCAGTTCGGCGACGACCCAGCAAGATGGCGTCGTGAAATGGAGGCAGAGTGGGCGGAAGACGAGGATGTGTGGCTGCCTCAGAGCCTGATTGTCTCCTGCGTGGGGACGGTGAAGAACTGCGGTTTTGACCTTCAAGAGTTCAACCCCGAGGCCGAATGCGAAGGCGAGTTTTATGCTGGATTGGACTTGGCGCAGACAAGGGATTACTGTGTGCTCTCAGTGGTTGAGCGCTTAAACGATAAGCTGTTTTTGCGGCATTTGAAGATTTTTCAGCAGCCCACGCTCTACGCTCAGGTTTTAGGCTACTTGAAGGCTCTGCAGGATAGGTGGGGCGGCTTCCAGAAAATCCGAGTGGACTTCACACGGGAAGGCCCAAGCATAATTGCGGACATAGAGAACTCTGGTATTGAGAACGCTGAGGGCGTCAACTTTAGTGTGCCGCGGAAAAGTGAGATGGCTTCGCTTCTGAAGCAGCGCATGATGAACAAGCAGTTCTACTATCCACTGCTCAATTGGGAGCGACCATACCGAGGCGACATCTGCACTGAGCTAAACGTGGAGCGTTATGAGCTGCGGAAGGACGGCACTATAGGCTTCAGCCATCCCAACGGTATCCATGATGACGTATTTTGGAGCGTGGCTTTGGCAGTTTTTGCCACAGTCCAGATGGAGCCTGAACCCTTCTTGGCTGTGATTCCACGTCGGGCTAATAGGCTGCAAGCTATCCGCAAACAATTGTCAAAGCACAAGGTTATGGGGAGTACAAGATGAGACATAGAAGAGAGCATTTTAGGATATGTCAGTTTCGGCGAACCTATGACAGAGAACAGGGCAAGTTCAGTTTTAACATAAGCTATGAAACGCACACTGAGTTGACGGATAGGAGTCTTGCGGTTGCTGAAGCGTTCGGTCTAGGCGTTGATGAGGACCAGAAGTTCAAGGTTCTCGATATGGAATTGAAGATTGGCCCAAGAGACATAGTTTACGTGACTGGTGACAGCGGTTCAGGCAAAAGCGTGTTACTACGAGCAATCAGGAAGGATTTAGGAGATGAAGCAATCGACCTTTCTGAGGTTCGGATCAAAGCGGATAAGCCGTTAATCGAGACTGTCGGCGCTACGGTTGAGGAAGGTCTGGAATTGCTTAGCAGAGTCGGACTCAATGATGCTTTTCTTTTCCTACGTACATACAGCCAACTCAGCGACGGACAAAAGTACAGATATCGCATTGCGAAGCTAATGGAGAGCGGGAAACAGTGGTGGCTCATGGACGAGTTTGCAGCCACGCTTGACCGCGACACCGCAAAGATAGTGGCGTTCAACCTTCAAAAACTCGCACGCCGGTCGGGCAAGGCAGTTATCGCTGCTACCACGCATGGAGACTTGTTTGAAGACCTGAACCCCAGCGTTCATGTACACAAGCGCTTCGGCGAAGAGATCACTGTACACTATTACGAGAATAAGCCTGCTGAAGAATGCAGCCTCACTAGAGAGATGGTGGTTGAGCAGGGTCAGCTTTCGGATTGGCGCCGTCTAAGCGGATTCCACTACCGAAGCCACAACGCTGGCGCGAGCAGGAAGGTTTACTGTTTGAAGCGTGGCGTTGAACTTTGCGGAGTTATCGTTTACACTTATCCGCCGCCCGGTTGCAGTGGTAGGCATCTTGTTTTGCCAAGCAAGCTTTCGATGGAAAAGCTGAATTCTGGGCTGAGCACGATTAGTCGTGTGGTGATTCACCCGAAGTATCGCAGTATAGGCTTGGGCGCGAAACTTATTCGGGAAACTCTGCTCTTGGTGGGCACGCCTTGCGTGGAGATGATAGCAGTTATGGCGAAGTATAATCCGTTTGCTGAGAAAGCAGGTATGAAGAAGGTTCTGGAGCAAAAGCCATCTGAAGAAGCATTGCGAGTTGCAAAAATCCTTGCTGGTTTAGGTTTTGACCTGAAGCTTCTTGGTAGCCAAAACCACGTTTTAAGGAGACTGGAAAGTCTCAGTCCAGAGCAGTTCTCCGCCTTAAAAGAGGCTTTCATTAAGAATGACCATCCACGCTTCAGAAGAGCATTCGCGGCTAATCGATGCAAGCCTTACGGCACCTCAGCAGCTTACACCGCGTGCATCAGAAATTGCGATTTGGAGGAGTTGTCAAAGCTTATCAGGATTGCTGGGATGCTTCTTCAGAAAAAGGTTTACCTGTTTTGGAGAAAGCCTCAGGAGTGTTCTTGAAAATGCTATTCGTCGTTCATGAGCAAGCCTTTCTTTTCTCTCCATAGCTCCCGTAAAACGATGAGTTTTGCTTCATGGAGGTATCCGCCTTCTCGCAGTTCACATTTCTCTGGCCTATTGTAAAGGTCCAGTGTTCTGGCTTGTTCTTGCATGAAAAGTTCTTCGGCTTTTTCCCAGATCATTGCTCGCACCGTAGGCCAGAATTTGCCTTTATTCCTTTGAGGCTTTGATTTGGTCATCTTGCTTACCTTAGAGAGAAGTTGACCTATGGACGTACAAAAAGGTTAGATTTCCCTTGAAATACGTGGCAAAACGGGGAGGAGATGAGTTGGGGTTTTTCTGTTAGGCTTTTATGTAGCCCTTTCCCTTTGCGAGTTTGAGTGTGAAGACGTATTTTCCGTTCTTTGTGTATTCTCTAAATTGGGTGCTGCAATTTTTGCATGTGAAGGCTTTGACTTGGAATTGCCCGTATTTCCATGTTTTGTTTGGTTTATCTGCTTCTTTCTTGCAGTTGGGGCATTGTGTTGGCATGGTTTGCTTGTTTGTTCTGTTTTGTTTTTAACTTTAGTGGTTGTCAAGCTTCCAGTGTGATGTCTTTGAAATCTTCTCTGCTTAGGAACATGTATGCGACCACTTCGAGGTCTTCTGGTTGGATGGCTCTTGGTTTTCTTTTTTCGCGCATGTCAATTCGGTATTTTTGGAAAAGTTGCTCTAATGATGTAAGTAGAACATCAACGTTTTGCGTTCGGCGATATTCGTCTAAAAATTCTGAGAAGTCGTCTTCCCATGCTACGAGGTTTTCTTTGTTGAGTATTTCGTAGATTGGTAGGGCTTTTTCTTTGGAGACTTTTCCTGTGTTGTAAGCATTTAGTATTTCTTGGGTCAGTTCTCTTTGGTTTTTGGGTTTGATTTTTTGGGCGAGTCGTGCATCGAGCGGTGCGTTTACGGCGGTTAAGATTTCTTGTCTAGCTTTCGCGTCGATTAGGGCAAATTGTCTGAAGCCTTCGTAGCCTTTTATTGGCAGAATCAGTGGTTCTTCCTCGTCGCTTTCTATTTTGCGGAATAGCCAGGTGATATCATTGTAGTGGTCGAATCTTCCCGTTTTGAAGTCGTAGTAAGTTATGTGCATGCCTTCAGGGTTGCTCTTTTCTCGATAGAATATGACGACGCCGTTCAGGTCTGCGCGTTTTCCGCTTCTTCTACCTAAGGGGATTGCTTCGAGGTTTTTTGCGCCCACTTTTTTGAGGTATGCAAGGATGAATTGGAAGGGAGTTTCTGTTGGAAGTAGTTCCATGCTTCTTTCAAGGTCGTCCAGTAGTTTTGAGTCCTCTTTTGCAATACGTGCGGTGGCGTTGAAGTTTTTGGGATTTTCTTTTTCGCCGAGGATTGTAGTTTCTATGCCTATTGTGTCTGCGACTTTTTGGATTTTTGTTTCTAGCTTTTCAAGGAGTTTGAGGAGGTCTTCAAGCTCTTGTTCTGGGATGAATACGGCTGATGTTGCTGTATCGAATCTGCTTCCAAGCCTATCAACTCTGCCTGCTCTCTGAACTATCTTCATTGGGTTCCATGGCAAGTCGTAGTTGATTACGTAGTTGGCGTCTTGGAGGTTTTGTCCTTCGCTGAGTATGTCGGTGCTTACTAGAACGTCGACTTCTCTTTGTGGTGGGCTTTCAGCTTTGTTGGCGATGGGTGCAAAGTCCTTGAGAATGCGGCTTCTGGTGTCTTCTTTGGTCTCGCCTGTTAGGAGTTCTACTCGTTTGTCAGCTAACGCAGTTTTCAGGTCATCGCGGATGTACCGGGCTGTATCTACGAATTGCGTGAAGATGACGACTTTTTTGCCGTCTTTTTCGAACACTTGGTCTTTTACGAGTTGTTCTTTGAGGGCGATTAGTTTTCTGTCTGCGTATGGTTTTATGCGGTTTAGGCTTTGTTTAAGGGGTTCAAGGAGTTTGCAGTCTTCTTGTACGTCTTTTTTCATTTGACGTTTGTTGTAGTCTGCGGTTAAAGGTACTAAGGGCACTTTTTGGAGGGCTTCAAAGAATTTTTCGTCGTTTTCTTCGCCTTCTTGTTCGCTTATTTCCATGAGGAGTTTGTGGAAGGATTTGCTGTCTAGTATTTGGTTTTGGTCTAAAGCCTTTTCGAAATATTTGTAGAATGTCTCTAGTCGTTGTATGCTTTGTCTTATGGCTTCGACGCTGCTTTCAAATCTTTTTAGCAAGCCTATTTTTTGCAAGGTGGCGCGGTGTTCGACTTCGAACTTTTCTTTTTCTTCCACTGATATGCGGTATGAATCTACTCGGTAAGGAACTAAGCTGAGTTGGTCGATTGTGTCGAGGACCTGTTTGTATATTGCTCCTCCGAATAGGGCGCATAAGCTGTATTCTACTTTCCTGAGGATTCTTTCTGGGAATCTGACAGGTTGTCCGTTTAGGAGAGCTTCTGAGTAGTTTTCTTTTATGAATTGTCTTGTTCTGCGGATCATGAGCTCGTCTAAGAGTCGGATTATGTCTTCTATTCCCTGTGCGAGTTGTTTTCTGTCTGCTGCGACGAAGTATCTTCTTAGGTCCGTTATTCCGAGGTCTGCGAAGTGTGTGTCGTCGCCTGCTGTTATTAGTGAGAGTTGGTGGTAGAGGTCCATCAGGGAGTTATGGATGGGCGTTGCAGTGAGGAGTATAACTTGTTTTTTCTTGCCTGATGAGAGTAGCTTCATTAGGTTCATATGGCGATTGGTCGAGAAGTTTCGGTAGTTGTGGCTTTCATCGATTAAGACCACATCCACGTTTAGGTGGTCTTCGGGGTGGAAGGATTCTGTACCTGTGCTCTCAAGCGTGACGTCTTTGGTCTTAATACTCTCTTCCCAGAGTTTAGGCGCCCAAACTGTATGAATAACCTGGGACGGAGCGATCAACATTGCTTTTTTTCTTTTTACGGATACTAGCTCCCTTAGGAGTTCTAGTCCTATGTGCGTTTTTCCAAGACCCGTCGAGTCGGCTATGAGGACGCCGTTGTATTTTTGTATGATTCTCATGGCGGTGTGGACGGCGTCTTCTTGAAAACTTGTCAGCTCAACGACTCTGCCTCTTTCTCTTTCAAGTTCTTCTAAGCGTGGTTTGTAGTACTCATAAAGGAATTTCATGTACATTTTGTAAGGCTCAAGAGGTAATCCGAATTTTGAGCTTTCAAGTAGTTCTATTAGCTCTGTTTTGGCGTCTTGGCCTTCTTGCCATCTTCTTTCGAACCATTCTTGAACCTTTTCTTGAGCTGACGGCTGATAGAGAATCGCGTTTAACTCGATGTTGTGTTCTAATCCTGCGCCGGTAAAGTTGCTTGAGCCCACTGCTGTGGCTTCGTCGAAAATGTAGCATTTCGCATGGTTAAAGCGTCTTGGATTCTTTCGTACCTGAACGGTGTCTTGTTTCAGGAAGTTGATCAGATCATCAATAAGCTGAGCAGTTTGTTCTGTTATTGCTAGATTTGAGAGCTCTTCATTCAGCGTTGTGTCTTTGCCGATGCAGTTGGCCGTTTCAGGGGTTTCGTTTATTTGGGCTTCTCTCCCAAAGAGCAGGCGCATGTTAAAGCCCGGTTGTTTTGAGACCGCCCAGAGTTCATTTTTTATTTTGGCGAAGCCTGACACGTTAAAGAAGCCAGAGGCAACATCAAACTTTCTAGTCGTCGGCAAAGATTCCCTTATGAAATTCGCCATCGTATAATTTTCTGACTCGTTATCCACGATTTCTTTCTTCATTTAGTTCTTCACTCCACTTTCCTCAGCAGTAAGTTGATCAAAGTATGGTAACACACGCTTCCTAACTTCACCATTAAACTTACGAATAAGCGCATCATTCCAAACAATTTCCTTCAAGTTAACCAACTCTTTATCCTCCTCAAACCCCTCAAAAGATTCAAGAATAACCTCAAGTTGCTCACGATTCAAACCGTAATGTTTTGCTACAAGGGCGTTAAGCTTGACAGTTAATTCAACACGTTCCTTCATAGTTAGAGGACCCAATTCAACGCCTAAAAAGGAAGCAAACTCTTTAAACCGCGCATCTTGTGAAGTTAATCTTGCGGATATTTTCTTTATTTGGTTAGCTATTTCTCCCTCGGTTAGTGAGGGTATAGGTGTCTGATATACGTAAAAAAAGTTAAGATGCATTGTGATTCTGGTACGAATCAAAAAATCAAAAACAAAGCTATTAAACAAGCCAGAGAGATAAGCAATTATCTCATGATAGTCTGTCTCATTTACGTTATTCCCCTTCTTTTGTGGAAGTACTATCACTGCAGTATTTGGGCTACATGATTTTGGAGGAAGTAGGCAGGAAATCATACTACGAACATTAGTACTGCTAGCTACATCTCGGAAAGCAAGCCTGACGGTGTTATGAATTCGGTCATTTATTCCTTGATATTCCCTGTGTTTCGAGATTATTTTCAATGCTTCTTTAGGATCAACTGTAAACTCTATCTTTTCGTAATCTAAAAGGAATTGATGGAAATTTTTACCCTCGATAAGAGGCCATCCTTTTCCATCTTTTCTAAAAATTCTACTATGCGCTGTTCTGTGAAGCTCCGTAACAAATGCTACTTTCCAACCTTTCTTTTCGTCACTTAAGAGCGGATGATTTTGGTATAACCAAGAAAATACGTCGAGTTGTTGCTTGTTTCTCACTTCTGGAATTGAGAGGCTTTCAGGGGCTGAAACTCTAATCAAGTTAACTGGAATATCGACGAATTTCTGTTTCTCTGTTTTTCCTTCAAGTGCTTCGACTTCATGGAGGTAGAAGGCTGCCGGAAAACTTTTTGCTGGCTGTGCTTTGTCGGCGACAAGGAGTACAAACTTGTAGCTTCGGTGAACATCGGGGAAGATGCCGTTTTTATTTTCGAATTCGTATAATAGTCTTATTCTACCTTTAAATAATGCTTCTCTTAGTTGTTTGCCGCCTTCGTCGGTAACTATGCCTGATGGTATTACTATTGAGAAGCTACCATTTTCGCTTGCAAGTTTTAGTGCTCTTTCTAGGAATAGCTTCCAGAGGTTAGTGTCGCCGCTTCCTCTGAGCACATATTCTTTTGATTGCTTGAAAAAGTTGACTTTATCTTCTATCTTTTTTCGATAATCCTCATAGGCTTGGGCTATCTTTGCATCTTTGAGGATTATCTTCATTATTTTCTGCTTTTCAGGCTTGCTCTTTATGCGCCTAAACTTAGGATAATAAACAGAGAAGAAATCATCATCTTCAGGCTTGACCGCATCCCAAGGCGGATTCATGACTATTAAGTCAAAACCCTTTTCCTCATTAGTAAAAGCGTCAGGAAATTCTAGTTCCCAATGGAAAAATCGATATTTCTCAGCCAAGCGCTGCGTTTGCTCAATTAGCGGCCAGAGCTTCGATTTCTCTTTTCCATTTCTTAGTGCATTTTCGACGCTGTCTAAAGACCGAGGAAGTTTTGAACCCAGTTGTGAATCAATAACGTTGATGCAATACATATCGAGCAAAATGCGTTTAGGTTTTGTATTTTCCCTGAACGTTTCATAAGCATCTTGGCTCTGAGTCACCTGCTCAACAGTAAGATCCGCGGGCAAAACAACATTATCAATCAGGTCAGACCCAGCTTTTGAAACGTCACCCATCCATCTTTCCAAGGTTTTGTCAAGAACTCTCGAAGCGACATTCTCAGTCCACAGCCCAATCAAGCTATCTCCAACACGAATATGATGATCTAAGAATGTAAGGGGCGTTCCAATGGTGAATGAATCCAACCACAAGGAAACCTTCGCCAACTCAACCGCCAACGGGTTTATATCCACACCGTAAACACACCGTTTCATCACCATACGCTTCAAAATCACAGTATCAGTCAACAAATCCTCATCAAGCCTGATCCCCTTTCTGCGCTGGGTCTCAATTATGCTGTTCCTGAATTCTTCAATCTCATCCATCAAGGGCGCATTAGGATACTCGCGGAGCAAGTCAATTATCCAACGCGTGATTTCGTTGACAACAGCAACAAGAAAATGCCCACTGCCCATGGCAGGGTCAACAACTTTTATTCCCAGCAAATCCTCAGTGCACTTCTTCTCCAACTCTAAATCTCGAGGTCTAGATTCAGGTGGAAGACGCAGCAGATCAGCCTTAAACTGTTCCTCTCGGGCTTTAAAGTGAGGCTCAAGTCCCTTCTTAACCAGAAAAGTCACAATCTCATCAGGCGTATAATAGCTGCCGGTTCCCTTCCTCGCCAAACCCTTTGCGGAAAGATACAAATCACCTTTTTCAATAAACCCAAGCGGTTTCTGCTTCAAATCCTCAGCAAACTTCGCATCGAGAATCTCATCCTTATAAATCACCAAAGGCTGCTTAGCTTGCCTCACAGAATACTCCAACAAAGCCTCATACAAAGAACCAAGATGCCTAACACCCAAGTTTTGATAATCAATCCCCCGACCTTCAAACTCCATTAAATCACGCAAAGCAGGAACAATAAAACAGTTCCTGACGACAAGCCCATCAAGTCTCTTATCCGCAGCAAACAAGTCGCCATCATACTGCGGCAAGTTAGCTTCAGCATCACCCAAACTTATCATTTCAAACAACGTCTTCAGAATCTCCCAAACTGAGCTCTCATCAGGCTTCTTCTCAAAAGCAGTAAGCTTCGAAGGCAAATTCTCCAAAGAATACTCCTTATACTTTGCATTATCAACCGGCAAAAGCTTCCGAGACTCAGCATAAAGAACAAACAACAACCTATACAGAAGTTTCAGTGCTAAAGCCTTAGCAGCATCCAATTCCTCTTGCGAATAAACCTTTGAAGAAGAATGATCCAAAACCGCCTTCACGAGATTAAGGAACAACTCGCCATCAAACACTTTCCGCCTAAGATCAGCCTCAACACCCTGCGCATGCTTGATACCCTCGTCGTAAACCAAATCAACATCAGAAACACCATCACGAACAGAAAAAGCCGCAGCTGAAAACAAAGAAACAAAATAAGCTAACCGCGGATCATCCTCAGAAACAACGTTATCCAAATCAACCTCAAAATAATTGGTACTAGCAGAAGAAACATGAGCAGAATACAGCCTCCAAAGACGCCCATTCGTCAGAATTACCCAACTAGCCTTCTTCAAAGCAGCAACAGCTTGGTAGCTCGGCGCCGCCTTATCTCCAGTTTTGACATCCAAAGACTCGACAGGTGCAACAACACAACAAACATCAACTAATCGTCCGTGTGACCTCAGTTTATACTCAACATAACCCAACGGCGAAATCGGCGAAACAATCTCAACACCATAATCCAAAGCCTCCAAAACCCGAACAACCGCATCAGCCGAAGCAGGGAACTCACCTTCCAGCCTTCCAAGCAAACCGCCAATTTCTCTCGCAGGCGCCCGACCACGCTTTGAAAGACACTCCGATAATCGCTCTTTAAGAAAATAACTCGAAAACAACCCACGATTAACGAAGTGTCGTTCAGCTCCAACCCTGAGCAAATCAACCACACTGGAAAGAGAAGAATGAGCAGTCAACACATCAGAGGTAAAATTGAACTTACGAATTACTCCGACAACCCGTTCAAAATCCTCCTCTTTCCTCAAAGGAAACAGCAAAGGCGCATTATCATCCTTTTTAGAACGACGCAAAACCAAAATAACTTGACCACTGGTAACCGCCAATAATCCAAAATTCTCTCTGCTTATCCCAGAAGCTAAAGACCTGACTTGCGAGAGATTCGCGTCAGGCGCCAGAACATAGTAAAATTCCCAAGGTAAGTCAAAAGTAAACGCTTTCCAACTGGCGAGAGCAGGCTTTGAAGAAAAAGCAAAAGAAATCGTCCGCTTAGTCCTTTCATCGAGCCCAAAAGCTTGAAGAACCCGCTTACCACCTGAATCTACTGCACCAGTTTTCATGCCCACCATACACTCGACAACCGATAACGCAGAAATAGAATGAGCGTTTTTGCAGTATAAGTTTTGTTGAATGCTAATACACGATTTCCATTGTCTCAAGACTTTCAATGAATTTTTTCAGATTACGTTCAACTTTGGTTTTGTACGGGTTTGCATTCGAATGCCAAAATTGTTGAAACTTGACATGAAGTTTGGTCAGTTGAAAAAAAGCAGAAACATCTTTTGCCTTTTCTCCTTTCCCCCTATTCTTGCGATAGAATTTTAAAGCTGCTCTGAAGACATCATCCGTTGCCTTATGAAGATGCCCTAGAATGTCGGATTTTTCTTCACAACACTGGCGAAAGCGTTTTTCGAAGTCTCCTGTTTCAAGTTCTTTGCCAAAAAGACTCCAAAGGAAATTAAGAACAACCCATTTTGCGTATGCACGTTCAGGGTATCCCCAGGCGGCGTTTTGAACTGCTTTCATTAGCCAATATTTTGACAAATAGAACGACACAGTATGAGAGCCAAAAATTGATTTGTAGTATGGGTCTTCGAAAAGACCCTCTTTTCCTTTCCGAACCACCGCAGGGTCAAATAAACAGGCTCCTACTGCTTGTGCTAATTCCCTTTTGTCTATTTGATAAAAGGTTTGGTTCTCGAAAAGTGTCTTGGCTTCAGATTTTTTCATGCGTTTTCTTATATATTGGTAACCACGTTTCCTGAATTCTTTTTCAAGAAAAACCTGAATGTAGTCATTGGACACCAAATCCGAGGGAGCAATATAATTTTGCCAATTTGTAGCTCTAACGATAGAATTGACTAAATCATCATATTGTTCATCATCTCCAGGTACTCTAGGTATCTTGATCACTTTGACAAGAACGTTTGTGGCCCTTGCATCAGAATTATGTAATGTTCTCGTCGTCTGCTGGCCATTAATTACCTGTCCCCGTTCAACTAAGAGTATGTCTTCTCCTCCTTTTGTCTCCCGCTTCGCGTCGTTACAGACCATTGTTACGCCATTGTTGTAGTACCAAAAATTGTGAGGCTCTTTCTCAACAGTTTCTTTCATTGATTTATTTATTTCAGTGTCACCAAGATAACCGCGAATATTTCTTGCAAAGAGTCGTGGTCCTTCTTGGGCAAACATCCTACCAACTTCATCACCTGCCATAGTGAAGACCCATGATTCCGTTTTGCGTTCAGGGTCGAATCGGTGAATTACTCCTTCATGTTGAATAGTTCCCTCCGTAGTTATCCGTAACGCAAGTGTGTGTGTTGCAGGTGCATAAATCAAATAATCTTTGAACAAAACCATTACCTGCTCGTAATCGAAAACGACACAAGAAACAGTTCCTTCAGCTTCACGGGCTCGCTGCTCTGCCTCATTGATTATGGTTTTACTTACTCTTCCTGTGGTTATGTAAAAAAGCTTCAGTGAATAATTATCATTCTTCACCCTTTGGACCAATTCTTCAAATTTTTGTTTCACCAACGGATCAAGTTTAGAATAGAAAGTATCAAGTGCAGCTCTGTCTTCCCATGGCAGTAATCCTAAATCAGCTAATGCCAATACATCATTCCTTTTCTCATTGTATTTTTCTGATGACCGAAATTTGCCTTGAATAATGTTGGCTTGCTTTGCTTTATCGTCGATAAAAACCGCATCAATACTCTTATCGCCTGTTTCTCCGGTTAAAGCTTTCTTGGCTGCCTCCTCCGAGTCAGTAAGATAAGCTTGCAAAAACCAACAAACAAAGGCGGAGTCATCTCTGAGTTTATGGTTTCTTCTTCTAATATCTGATAGCTCGCCTGCAAGTTCTTTGATAGTTAAGCCCATGGTCACATCCTCTTTTAAGAGATCAATCTATTTTCAGCCCTTTAGCCTTAAAACAGTTTCCAAAATTTGATACTCAGGCAATAAACTATCATATCCTTGATCGAGATTTCCGAAAAGCAGAGCTTTCAAATATTGTCTTCGTTAACTACTTTCCATTGTACTTTGTTGTCCAAGTCTAGGAAGAATATGTCTTTTGGGTTTTTCATGTATGGAAGGGCTTCGTCGAGGGCTTCGAGGAAACCGGATAAGTTGAACGTTAGGCTTCGGATCTTTCTCGTATCGAGGTCGTTGCATTCAAAAATCCAATTGTTGTCTCCGCGGCATAGCAGGTCGCAGCGCCTTCATCAACCACCTCCTCAAAATCGGCCTAAGAACGTACATCGCAAACGAGAAACAAACAAAAAGGAGAGAAAGCACATGCCCGAATCCGATTTCAACAGAACCCAACGAAGATTGATCAGAACCATAGCCAAGGAAGCGGCCTACGAGGTCCTCTTCGAACACTTGGAAGAGTACGAACATAAATCCAAGAAGGCGAAGGAGGAGCATGGTAAACGGTAAGATATGTCCCTTGGCTGCTGCGCACCCCCAGCAGGAAAACAGCGACTGCCTCGGCGAAGCTTGTGCCTGTTACGTCAAAATGCACAAACCCAGACTGATGCAAGCAGACAACTGTAAGCTCACTGACCCTGAGTATTTCTATCGCTATGTTGGATGTGGGTTAGTAGCGCATATTCCCTGGGAACTCGTGAAACGCAAAGAGAAACAAGAGAAACTCTTAGAGCAACAAGAGCAAAACGGCTTCATTCGATAAAGAGTTGGTTTTCTTAGCAGGTGGAGGGAATGGCTGAGTCTACACAAAAACGAGAACTGATTTCTGTCCGCTATCTTGACCATGTCCTATACCACCGAGCATCAGCTTTAACAATGAAGCCTCAAGTTCGAGAGGCAGTAGGTTGGCTACTGTACAATTGTGATCAGTATGTTACTATTGCTTGGGATCACGATGCCGAACCTCCAACATTTCGCGGTGGAGACCCAAAAGCATCCGGGCTAGTTATTCTGAAAACCGATATTATAGAGCTAAAAAGGCTCGGAGTCTACTCGCAACCATTACAAGAAATTTCAAACTGCCATTTAAATTCAGCACAGTCTATAGTCAAGGACGAGTATGCGCTCCAACCAAAAGAGCGAAAAACTCAAAAAAGAAAAAGGAAAGAAGGCAAATGATCACTAGAGGCTCTTCCCAAGCTCTACAGCAGCCAATCATTAGAACACGGCAATTGACAGTTGAAGAACTAAAAACCCTTAACATACCAATGATTATTCAAGGCGACACAATCACAATCAGCCATAGCTTAAGAGGCTGGCCACTTCAGCAACCAGTCACCTTAAGCCTCACTAAAGTCTTGGCTGTAAAAGAAAAAGGCTTAATCAACTACATCATAAGCGCATTGCTAAGCGAGAGACCCAGCCTAATCCCATACGTCTTCGACAATCAAAGTCTCATAAAAATGGCAAGACACTTCCTACGCCACCTGTCAGGCTCTCTAAACAGCTGTTACAGCTATACATCAACCGTCCAAAGATACTCAACATGGCTCGGATACAGTCCCGACCTAATAATCCAAGATGTCAAGCCTGTCGGCAACATTCCCGACCCTCAAAGAGTTCAAAATCATCAAGGCTACCTCGACGAGTATGTAGCACAGCTTCAAGACGAAGGCTTATCACCAAGCAGAGTCCACTGCTGCGCGAAACATATTAGAACATTCTACAGAGCAAACAACATCAAAATAGAATTATCCGCACCATTAAGCCGAAGAGTAACCTACAAGGATCGAGCGCCCAAACCCGAAGAACTAGCAAAACTCCTCGACATCGCCCCTCTACGAGAAAAAGCCATAATCTCCATGCTTGCCCTCGGCGCATTCAGAGAAGAAACACTCGCAAAACTCCTATATCGACACGTCCAAGAAGACATAGAAAACAACATCACCCCAATCCATGTGCACATCGAAGCAGAAATCACCAAAGGCAAATACCATGACTATGACACCTTCCTAGGCGCAGAAGCAGCACTATACCTCAAGCTGTACCTAGAGCAAAGAAGGAAGGGCACCACGAAACTGGAGCCAGAAACCCTCAACGACAACTCACCGCTAATCAGAGACGCAAACAAAAATGAAGTAAAAGGCATAGGAACCAAACAGATCGGAAAACTCGTCCACTACCTCTACGTCAAAGCAGGACTCGTAAAGCAGCCCAAAGGCAGAATGTACGACTTAAGAGTCCACAGCCTACGCAAATACTTCAAAACACAACTCTTAGCCTTAGGCGTCCAACCCGACTACGTTGACTACATGATGGGACACACCATCGACACCTACCACGACATTCAAAGCATAGGA